>NZ_JBIAFO010000001.1:458027-516198 GCF_042869355.1 Streptomyces sp. NPDC007088 | reverse complement strand
GCCTGCCCCGGCCCCGCGTCGGGCGGTTGGGGGGGCGCCAACCCCCCGGGGGGGGGCCCGCCGGGGGCGGGGGGGCGGGGGGGGCCCGCCCCCCCCCCCCCGGCCCACCCCCGCGTGTGTCACCGGAAGTCAGCCGGCTCAGCCGCGCTGGATGCCGCTCACGTCGTTCAGGACACCGCGCCGGCCGTCCTGGGTCTGGGCGACGAGACCGCTGCCGTGCTGGTCGACCGCCAGGTACCAAGTACCGGGGGCCAGTTCGGCGATCGGGGCGGGCGAGCCGTCCTCGCCGTAGAGCGGACGGGGGGCCGGGACCGCGAACCAGAAGGGGGCGAACCCGGCCGCCGGGGCCGGGGCGTCCCGCTGTCCGGGCGCGGGCGTCGGGGCGGCCGTCGCCCCGGCCGGCTGCTGATCGCCGGGCTGCTGACCGCTCTGCTGCCCCAGCGGCTGCCGGCCGCCGGGCTGCTGCCCGTACGGGGCGGGTCCGCCCTGGCCGAAGGGCTGCTGCCCTCCGGGGCCGGACGCGGGGTCGTGCTGGGCGGGGTAGCCGTAACCACCGGGCTGCGGCTGGCCCGGATAGCCGTAACCGCCCTGCGGCTGCCCGCCGTACGGCTGCGGCGCCGCCGGGCGCGGCGTACCGAGCAGCGGGGCCTTGAGGGCGGGGACGAGCGGGGTCGCGACGGCGGCCGCCGCGAGCAGCAGGGAGGCGATCAGGCCCAGGATCAGGCCCGCGCCCGCGTCGACGTCCGGCAGGCCGGCCAGGTCGTTGAAGGCGCCCATCGGGTCGAAGAGCGTCCACAGCGCGGTCCACGCGCTGAAGATCGTGAGGGCGACGCCGAACTGGCGCAGCTCGATCCCCGCCACCCGGCGCGGCTGCGACTGCGGCAGCGCGCGCGTGAGGACGACGAGGACGGCACCGGCGATCCCCGCCACGTACACACCCATCAGCAGTCCGAGGTTGTCCCAGGCGGTGGGCACGTCACTGCAGTTGGGACCGTCGCAGCCATAGGTGTCGAGGAACGAAGCGATGAACAGCAACACCGCTGCTCCGATCACCACGCCGTCGCCTCTTGTCGATGAGCGGATATTCACTTCAGGTCCTTCGTTGGCATGTCGTCGGTGAGGGGGCGGGGAGGCTCACCGCCGGCTGCGGTCCGAAAGCGGCGTCCGGTACGGGAGGTCCCCCGATCTCACCGAGGACCCTACCGTGGGGTACCCGCGCCCGTCCGCCCGGTGCGCGGGCCCGTACCCCCGGTGGACGACACCGGGCACCGCGACGCCCGCCTTCGCCCGGCCCGCTTCCTCAGGACTTCTCCAGGAACGCGGCGATGCCGCCCGCGATGCCGGAGGCGGCCTTCTGCCGCCACGCGGCGCTCGTCACCAGGGCCGCGTCCTCCGGGTCCCGCATGTTCCCGCACTCGATGAACACCTTCGGCACCCGCGACAGGTTGAGCCCGCCCAGGTCCTCGCGCACGTCGAGCCCCGTGCCGCCGCCGATGTAGTTGGAGGGCGCGCTGCCGGTCTCCCTGACGAAGGACCCGGCCACGCGTTCGCCCAGTTCCTTCGAGGGGCCGGTGATCTCGCGGGTGTCGGCCTTCCCCGCGCGCACCGGGGCCGGGAGGATCACGTGGAAACCGCGCTGCCCCACGCCCGCCCCGTCGGCGTGCACCGACACGACGGCGTCCGCCTTCGCCGCGTTCCCGATCCGCGCGCGCTCGTCCACGCACGGGCCCCACGGCCGGTCCCCGTCCTGGGTCAGCGTGACCCGCGCGCCCTGCTCCTCCAGCAGCGCGCGGGCCCGGCGTGCCACGTCGAGGGTGAAACTCCCCTCGGCGTACCCGGCGTCGGTCGAGGTGCCCGTCGTATCGCACTCCTTGCGGCCGTTGCCCACGTCCACCTGTCGGCCGATCTCGGTGGCGTGCAGCCGGTTGCCGTTGTTGTGGCCGGGGTCGAGGACCACGACCTTCCCGCTGAGCGGACCGGAGAGCGCGGGCCGCGCGGCCGGGGCGGAGGCACCCGCCCCGCTGCCGGCCGGCGAGGGCGCGCCCTTCCCGTCGGTCCCGGGGGAGGGGCGGGCGCTGGAGCTGCCGGAGGGGGCGGGATCGGTGGCCCCCTCGTCCTCGCCGCCGGGGCCGACCACCCCGTAGACGATCCATCCGGCGAGCGCGGCGGGCACCACGACGGCCGCCACCGTCGCCAGGCGCCGGACCGTGGAGGAACGCTGCCGGGGTGGGGGGTCCTGGGGGAAGCCCGGATAGTCGTACGACACGACCGCGATGCTAGTGCCTCGGGCGGTGTTCGCCCCGTCGCGGCGCCCCCGGTACGCACGCGCGCCGCACCGCCCGAAAACCCGGGCGCGTCCAGTACGGGAGCTTCCGGCCCGGCACCTCTCCCGGCTCCCGGCCGAGGGGCCCCCAGAGAGCACGTACCGGACGCTGCTCCCTGCCGGTCGACCGTCGCCCGCCCCGAGGACACCGCCGCGCACGTGGCGTCGCCGGTTTCCGGCCGCCCGGCCGCCCGGCCGGACGGGCCGGTGGACGTCGTCCTCACGTTGACCTCTTGTGCGGGGCGCCCAGAAGCCACCGGGGCCCTTGGTCAGGAGCCGGGTGACGAGCCGCTCCAGCGCGACGGGCGCGAGCGGTGGGACCCGCCGTCCCGGTGAAGAGGCCGGCTTTCCCCCGCCGTCCGCGCCGGTGCGGCACGCGTACTCGTGGTCGCCGGTCCGCCGCGGGGACGCACCCGCCTCCGTCGCGCCTTTCCGCCACCTCGTCGGGAAAATGGTGTGCAGCCCCTCGGATTCTCCAAGTACGGTGCTGCGCATGGGTTCTCTGTGACACTCCCCGCGCGGCCGCGTTGAGCCCGGCTCCGCCGTCGCGCGCTCTCCTCCGTGCTTCCGCTCCTCCTGTGCTGCCGTCTGCCCGGCGTGCCACGGAGTGTTTCCGGCGGGCGCGGACGTCGTCCATTCACCCGCGCCGATCGGCCCGGCCGAGAACAGGGGACTCGATGCTCACCGCACAGCTATCTCTTCAGAACGTCACCCGCCGCTACGACGATCACGTCGTGCTGGACGACGTGTCCTTCAGCGTCAAGCCGGGTGAGCGGGCCGGTGTGATCGGCGACAACGGAGCCGGAAAGTCCACCCTCCTGCGACTGATCGCCGGGCAGGACCGGCCCGACGACGGTGAACTCACCGTGATCGCACCGGGCGGCACGGGCTTTCTTGCCCAGTCGTCGGCCCTGCCGCCCGAGGCCACCGTTCAGGCCGCAGTGGATGAGGCCCTCGCCGACCTGCGTGCACTCGAAGCGGGGATGCGCCAGGCCGAAGCCGGACTCACGGGCCTGGCGGGGGCGCAGCTCACCGCCGCGCTGGCTGCCTACGCCGGTCTGGTCGCCCAGTACGAGGCGCGCGCCGGCTACGAGGCCGATGCCCGGGTGGACATCGCCCTGCGCGGGCTCGGCCTGCCGGGTCTGGCCCGGGACCGGACCCTGGGCACGCTGTCGGGCGGTGAGCGAGCACGGCTGGCGCTGGCCGCGACCTTGGCGTCCCAGCCGGAGCTGTTACTGCTGGACGAGCCGACCAATGACCTGGACGACCAGGCGGTGGGCTGGCTGGAGGCACACCTGCGGGCGCATCGCGGCACGGTGCTCGCGGTCACCCACGACCGCGTGTTCCTGGAACGGGTCACCACCACGATCCTGGAGGTGGGCGAGGGCAAGGTGACGCGTCACGGCGACGGTTACCACGGCTACCTCGCCGCCAAGGCCGCTGAGCGACGGCGCCGTACGCAGGAGTACGCGGACTGGTGCGCGGAGCTGGCCCGCCATCAGGAGCTGGCCGCGACGAACGTGGCACGGCTGGAGGCGATCCCGCGCAAGGCGCCGCTTTCCGTGTTCGGCCACGGCGGCTTCCGTGCCCGCGGCCGTGGTCACGGGGCGATGGTCCGTATCCGCAACGCGAAGGAGCGTGTCGGGAGGCTGACGGGCGATCCTGTCGCGCCGCCGCCCGAACCGCTGGTGTTCGCCGCCCGGATGGCCACCGCCGACGGTCGGACGTCGCAGGCCGCGGCGGAACTCACCGGAATCCGCGTCGAGGGCCGGCTGCATGTGCCGTCGCTGCGGATCGGCGGCGCGGAACGGCTGTTGGTCACCGGGCCCAACGGGGCGGGCAAGACAACGCTCATGCGGGTGCTGGCGGGTGAACTGCGGCCCGATGAGGGGGCGGTGCGCACGCGGGGCCGGGTCGGGCACTTGAGACAGGAGGAGACACCCTGGCCGCCCGGCCTGACCGTCCCCCAGGCGTTCGCTCACGGCCGCGGGGGCGAACTGGACGAGCACACTGAGCAGCTGCTGTCCCTCGGCCTGTTCGGCCCGGCCGACCTGCACCTGAAAGTAGGCGAACTGTCCTACGGACAGAGGCGCCGGATCGAACTGGCCCGCCTCGTCAGCGAGCCCGTCGACCTGTTGCTGCTGGACGAGCCCACCAACCACCTCTCCCCGGTCCTGGTCGAAGAACTGGAAGGAGCCCTGGCCTGTTACCGAGGCGCGGTCGTCGTCGTCACCCACGACCGCCGGATGCGAACCCGCTTCACCGGCAGGCACGTGGAACTGAACGCCGGCCACGTCGCACAGTTCCAGGAGACCGCGGCGGGCTGAAGCCCACAGGCCACCGGCGGCATCGGGGCATCGGGGTATCGGGGCGACCGGCCCCTGGTCGCGCGCGGTGCACGACACCTCGGCGCCCACGGCAGCGGCACCGACGCCCCGCCGGCCGCTGCCCCCACGCGGCGCGCGTCCTGGGCGACGGCACGCCCGACACCCTCACCACCGCGCCGAGCAGCCGTCGGGGCCCGGCGGCACGCATCGGCTGTCCGGCAGCGATGCGGTCGTCCGTGGAACGAAAGCGACGGCGGCGAGGCCGCGGGCACCGTAGCGCCGAGCGGCTTCGGCGACGTCGCCCCGCCCCCGGGGGGCACCATCCCGGACCGGCGAGGTGATCGAGGCAGATCACTTCTCCGCTATCAAGGATCAGGCGGCAGAGACCGCCGCGCGCCTTCGGCTCTGGCTCGATTCGCTCAAGGACCGTACCGTCCAGCATTTCGATGTAAAAGGAGCAGTCGAATGCGTGAGACGTGAATGCGTGAGACGTGAATGCGGGAGACGTAAACACGTGACACGTGAATGTGGTCAGCCGTCAGGGAGTCAGCCATCGGGGCATGGCCCCAACAGGCAAGTCAAGACTTACCTTTGGGGAGCTGTGCTCGTATGGTGTGGGTCGAGTCGAAGGAGCTTCTTGTTGTCGAAAAGAAATGATTCCGCTGTGCGTGCGGTTGCGTCGGAGCAGGATTATGTGTCCTCGTTGTACGCGTTGCTCACCGAGCGGATTTCCGAGGCGCGAGCACAGAGGGCGAGTGTGCTGAGGGCCCCGGCCGGCGGCGCCGGTGAGACATACGAGAGGGAAATCGCCGCCGAACGTCTGGCCAAGGAGATCGGCCGGCTGGAGGGCGCCGAAAAAGGGCTGGTCTTCGGACGCGTCGACTGGACGGACGGCACCACCCTGCGCATCGGGCGGATCGGACTGCACACGGAGGAGGACGACCTGCCGCTGCTCGTGGACTGGCGCGCGAAGGCGGCGCGGCCCTTCTACGAGGCGACACCGGTCCACCCCATGGGCCTGCGGCGCCGCAGGCATCTGCGCGTCGAGGACCGCACCGTCGTCTCGGTGAGCGACGAACTGCTGGACGGGACCGCCCCGGCCCACGAGGACGTCGTGGGGGACGGCCCGCTGACCGAGGCCCTGACGGCCGGGCGCACGGGCAAGATGCACGCCGCCGTCGCGACGCTGCAGGCCGAGCAGGACGAGATCGTCCGCTCCCCCCACCGAGGGGTGACCGTGGTGCAGGGCGGGCCCGGCACCGGTAAGACGGTCGTCGCCCTGCACCGGGCGGCCTACGTCCTGTACGCCTTTCCGCGCGCCGCGGAGGAGGGAGTCCTGGTAGTGGGGCCGAACGCCCGGTTCCTCGACTACATCTCCCAGGTCCTCCCCTCACTCGGAGAGAACGACGTGGTCCTGGCGACCTGCCAGGAACTAGCCGGAGTGTCCTCGGAGGCGTTGGACCCCCTCGACACGGCACGTCTCAAGGGCGGTTCCGGCCTCGCCGACGCCCTGGCGGGCCTGCTGCGCACCCACCAGGCCCCGGCCGGCGACTTCACCGTGCGGGTCGGTCGGGAAGCGGTCCACCTGTCCGGGACCGAAGTGGCCGCGGCACGCGTCGCCGCCGTGGCGGCCGTACCGGGGCACAACCCCGCGCGCCAGGTCTTCAAGGAGCTCCTGGCCGATGCCGTCGCCGATGCGATGCGGCGGGACATGGGCGACGTCCTGGAGCGGATCGACGCCGACACCGAGAAGATGACGGGCCTGAACCTCGACCGGTTCACGGGAGCCGCCCAGCGCCGTGCCGAAGGCGCGGCCGACCCGGAACCGGCCCACGCACTGGACCTGGACGCCGTCCGGGCCGACCTCCTCGACGACACCGGCGTCGACCGGGCGGTCGAGGCGCTGTGGCCGCGGCTCCTGCCGGGCGGCCTCGTTAAAGAGCTGCTGACGAACGCCGGCGCTCTCGCCGAGCACCTGCCCGGCATGACCGAGCAGGAGCGGTCCCTGCTGTTGCGCGGTCCGGACGACCCGTGGACCGCGGCCGACGTCCCGCTGCTGGACGAGGCGGCGAGCCTGGTCGAGGGTCCGCCCGAGCGGACGTACGGGCACGTCGTCGTCGACGAGGCGCAGGAACTGACCGCCATGCAGTGGCGGATGATCGTCCGCCGCTGCCCCGCACGAGCGATGACACTGGTGGGAGACTTCGCCCAGGCAGGCCCGCTCACGACAGCACGCGACTGGACGCAGGCGCTGAGTCCCCACGTCGGACCGCGGTTCACCCTGCACAACCTGACCGTCAGCTACCGCACCACCCAGGAGATCCTGGAGAGCGTCCAGGACCTGCTCAAGCGGATCGCTCCGGATCAGAAACCCACACGGTCACTGCGAAGCGGCGAGAGCCCGCGCTCCGTGGCCACGTCTGAGGACGGGGCGGTCACCGCCGTCGTCCGGGAACTCCGCGCGCAGAGCACCGCGCACCCGGACGAGCTTCTGGCGGTGATCTGCGCGGACACCAGGGTGGGCGAGCTGACGGCCCGGGGCGTCGGGCACCACGCACGCGTCGTGCCGGCGTCCGAAGCGCGCGGCCTGGAGTTCGACGGGGTCGTCGTCATGAACCCCGAGGAGATCGTCACGGCCCGCCCCGGTGGGGAGAGGGACCTGTACGTGGCCCTGACCCGGGCCACCAAACGCCTCTGCTCCGTCACCGCTCAGCCCGCCCAGCGGCTCCACGCCCGCGTCGCCACCGAGGGCGCCTCCGGCGGTCACAGCAGCCGGTCGACGAGCCCGTCGGTCTAGTCCGGAGTGGGTTCTACGCCGGACAGGGCGCGGATGTTGGTCGGGGCGAGGCCGACGTCCGGCACGTCGAGCGCGGCGGGGGACTCTTGCCGCGTTCGACGGCGCGGTCGAGCACGGGCCGCGTTCGCCGGACGAGTGTGCCGCGCGGGCCGGCACGTGCCTGCTTGCCCGGCCGGCCTCGCTGACCGGCGCTGGTGAGGGCGCTGTGGGGCGGGCCCGACGCTCCCGCACCACATGTTCGCCGGGCGACAGCCACCACGGTTCCGGCTCCGGGCCACGACGAGGCACCGGCCCATCCGCGGCAGCGGCCGCACACCGGAAAAGGACGGCCCCCGGGCGCAGGACAGCGTGCCCGCCCCGGACACGCCCGGCCTCCCGCGCGGACGTCACGCCCCGGGACGGCCGGCCCCGGCCGCTGGTCAGGCCGCCGGGGCCGCCGCGCGGCGGCGCAGGACGCGCAGCGAGTCGACCGTGCGCACCTCGTCGAACTCCCCGGACTCCACCGCCCGCCGCCAGATCCGGTACGGGGCCTGGCCGCCGTCCGCCGGATCGGGGAAGACGTCGTGGATCACGAGCAGCCCGCCCCCGGCGAGCTTCGGGGACCAGCCCTCGTAGTCGGCGCTCGCGTGCGCGTCGGTGTGGCCGCCGTCGACGAAGACCAGCCCGAGCGGCTGCCCCCACAGGGCCGCGACTCGCGGGGAGCGGCCGACGACCGCCACGACGTGCTCCTCCAGACCCGCGCGGTACAGCGTGCGGCGGAACCGCGGCAGCGTGTCCATCACGCCCAGTTCCTCGTCCACCGTCCGCGGGTCGTGGTACTCCCAGCCGGGCTGCTGCTCCTCGCTGCCCCGGTGGTGGTCCACCGTCACCACGCTCACCCCGGCGGCCCGCGCCGCGTCCGCGAGCAGCAGCGTGGAGCGCCCGCAGTACGTACCGATCTCCAGCAGCGGCAGCCCGAGCGCCCCCGCCTCGACGGCCGCCGCGTACAGCGCGAGCCCCTCGTGGCGCGGCATGAACCCCTGCGCGGCCTCGAAGGCGGCGAGCACCTCGGGAGAGGGCTGGGGCGAGGGCTCGGGGGAGGGGGACGACTGGGGCTCGGGCATCTCGGGCATGCGGTCTCTCTTCTCCACGCCACGCCGCGCGGGGCGGCGTGCCGGTGTGCACGGTGATCGGTACGCCGCATCGTGTCCTACGGCGCCCGGTGTCCGCGCGCCGGGGCCCAACCCGCGCACCCGCCCCGCCTCAGCCGCTGCCGACCGGCTCCGCCCGGTCGCGCCGGTCCCGCAGCGGCGCCAGGACGAGCGGTACGACGCAGGTCGCGCCACCCCCCTCGTACGACACGGCGGCGGCGCGCGGGGTGTGGCCGCCGGCCCGGCAGGCCACGACGTACGGACCCGGGACGAAGGCCGGCAGGGCGTAGCGGCCCTCCGCGTCGGTCGTGGTGAGCCCCGCCTGCCGGCCGCGCCGGTCGATGAGCGTCACCGTCGCGCGCGCCATCGGGGTGCCCCGCGCGCTGCGCACCCGGCCGCGGAAGCCGCTGAAACCGTCCGGGATCAGCGCCTCGTCCGCCCGCGCCGCCGACGCCGTGACCAGCGTCAGCCGGGCCGCCTTCGCCGCGCCGGGCAGGAACGCGGCGAGGACCATCCCGCCGAGCACCGCGCACGCCGCGATCACGAAGGAGGTGCGGACAGCGCCGAGCGAGGGCACCGTCGTACCCCCCGAGACCACCGTCATGTGGGCGAGCACCATGCCGATCACGGCGCTGGAGACCGAGGTGCCGATGGACCGCATGAGGCTGTTGAGGCCGTTCGCCGCGCCCGTGTCCTCGGGGGGCACGGCCGCGATGATGAGGGCGGGCAGCGAGGAGTAGGCGAGACCGATGCCCCCGCCGACCAGGACCGAGATCAGCACGGTCTGCCACGGGGTGTCCAGCAGCCCGAGTCCCGCGCCGTACCCGACCGCGATGACGCCGAGGCCCAGCAGGAGCGAGACCTTCGGCCCGCGTTTCGCGGCGATCCGGGCGTACAGCGGGGCCGTCAGCATCATCGTCAGCCCCAGCGGCGCCACGCACAGCCCCGCCACGACCATGGAGCGGCCGAGCCCGTAACCGGTCGACTCGGGCAACTGGAGAAGCTGCGGCAGTACGAGGGAGATCGCGTAGAAGGCGACCCCGACCATGACCGAGGCCAGGTTCGTCAGCAGCACCTCCCGGCGCGCCGAGGTCCGCAGGTCCACCAGCGGGGCGCTCAGGCGCAGTTCCGACCAGCCCCAGCCCAGCAGGATCAGGACGGCGGCGGCGAACAGCCCGAGCGTGCGGCCCGAACCCCAGCCCCACTCGCCGCCCTTGGTGACCGGAAGCAGCAGACACACCAGGCCCAGCGTCAGCCCGAGCGCGCCCGGCAGGTCGAACCGTCCCTCGGCGCGCAGCGCGGGCTCCGGTACGCACAGCAGCGTCAGCACGATCGAGAGCAGGCCGAGACCGGCGGCGCACAGGAACAGGGCGTGCCAGTCGGCGTGCTGGGCGACGAGCGCCGCGCCCGGCAGCGCGAGACCACCGCCGACCCCGATCGAGGAACTCATGAGCGCCATCGCCGAACCGAGCCGTTCGCGGGGCAGCTCGTCGCGCATGATCCCGATGCCGAGCGGGATCGCGCCCATCGCGAAGCCCTGGAGGGCCCGGCCCACGATCATCACGGCCAGCGAGCCGGTGAACGCGCACACGAGGGAGCCGCACACCATCACGGCGAGGCTCAGCAGCAGCATCCGCCGCTTCCCGTACAGGTCGCCGAGCCGCCCCATCACGGGGGTGGCGACCGCGCCCGCGAGCAGCGTCGAGGTCATGACCCAGGTGGCGTCGGCCGGGGCCGCGCCGAGGAGCGCGGGCAGGTCCTTGATGACGGGCACGAGCAGGGTCTGCATGACGGCCACCGCGATACCGGCGAAGGCGAGGGCCGCGACGGTGGCACCGGGGCGGGGACGCGGCCGTGCGGCGGCCCGTCCGGATATCCGGGGCGGGTCCTGGCGGGACGCGTCGGGCGAGGGCGAGGGCTGCGACATCTGAGGGGGCCTCCCGGGGGTGAACGGCCACGGCGGGCCGCCCCCGGCCGGTCGCGCCGGAGGGCGGCGATAGATGCGGAGTGAAAGCGGTTCGGTACGGAGCGTAGGGCCCCGTGGCGGGGAAGGCGGGGGGCGATCTTGGTCGCACGGAAGCGGGAGGGGCGTTCAGCGAGGCCGGCCGTGCGCCCCCTGAGGCCGGTTGTCGCCCCTCGGTGGCGGCTTGTCGTCGCCTGAGACCGGTCGTGCGGCGCGCGAGGGGCGCACGGACGGGGTGGACGAGGCGGGACGGCTCACGACGGACGGACGACGGCACGCGCGGTGCGTGGCGCGGAGGGGGCGGAGGGCGCGGGTGGGGCGGACGGCACCCGGTGGGCGTGGTGCCGGGGGGCCTGTCGCGGGCGCGGGGCCGCGCTCCCGGCCCGCCGTCCCGGCGCCGCGTCCCCGGAGCCCCGCGCGAGTCCCGCCTCAAGGGGCGGGGCGTCAGCCGTCGGGGCGTCAGCGGCCCGGGCACCACCGTCGAGGCCGTCGACGGCCTCGGCGGCCGCCGCATCAATGGCCGTGCGCTCGCCCCCCGCTCCCTGCGAGCATGGCGCCCATGCGTACCCCAGTCGAGCAGCGTCGAGGCCCGTCCGCCGTGGTGCACCGTCTGCGCCGTGCCACCCCCGCGTGGGCGGTGGTGCTCGCCGCGTGCGCGGGGCAGTTCCTCGTCGTGCTCGACGTGTCGGTCGTCAACGTCGCCCTGCCGTCGATGCGCGCGGGTCTGGGGCTGAGCGTCACCGGGCTCCAGTGGGTCGTCAACGCCTACTCGATCGCCTTCGCCGGTTTCATGCTGCTCGGCGGCCGGGCCGGGGACCTCTTCGGGCACAAGCGCATGTTCCTGGCGGGCCTCGGCCTGTTCACGCTCGCCTCGCTGGCCGGCGGACTCGCCCAGGCCGAGTGGCAGTTGCTGGCCGGCCGCGCCGTGCAGGGCCTGGGCGCCGCCGTGCTCGCCCCCTCCACGCTGACGCTGCTGCTGGCCGCCGTCCCCGAGGGGCCCGCGCGCGGCCGGACCGTCGCCACGTGGGCGGCCGTGGGCGCCGGTGGCGGGGCGGCGGGCGGACTCGTCGGCGGCGTGCTGACCGACGCGCTCTCCTGGCGCTGGGTCCTGCTCATCAACGTGCCCGTCGGGGTGCTCGTGCTGACCGCCGCCGCCCTGTGCCTGCGGGAGAGCGGACCGAGGGACCCGCGCCGCCTCGACCTGACGGGCGCCGTCCTGGTCACGGGCGGTCTCGCCGTCCTCGCGTACGGCATCGTGCAGACCGAGGCGGCCGGCTGGACCTCCACCCGGACCCTGGTGCCCCTGCTGGGCGGGCTCGCCCTGCTGCTCCTGTTCGTGCTCGTCGAGAACCGCGCGAAGGTGCCGCTCGTGCCGCTCGCCCTGTTCCGGCCGCGTTCCGTGTGGTCGGCGAACACCGGGATGTTCGTCTCGGGCGGCGCCATGGCCAGCATGTGGTTCCTGATGACGCTGTACGTCCAGAACGTCCTCGGCTACACCCCGCTGGAGGCCGGGGTCGCGCTCATCCCCAGTTCGCTCGCCGTCGTCCTCGGCTCGAAGGCCGCCCCGTGGGTCATGCGCCGCCTCGGCCTGCGCACCACCGTCGTCCTCGGACTCGTCCTCGCGGCCGGCGGGTTCCTGTGGCAGTCCACGATGTCCGCGCGGGGGGACTACGTCCACGACGTCCTCGGGCCCGGCATCCTCATGATGCTCGGCGCGGGACTCACCACCACCCCGCTCGCGACGCTCGCCACGACGGGGGCCGCACCCGAGGACGCCGGACTCGTGTCCGGGCTCGTCAACACCTCCCGCACGATGGGCGCCGCCCTCGGG
This sequence comes from Streptomyces sp. NPDC007088, assembly GCF_042869355.1. Lineage (NCBI taxonomy): Bacteria > Bacillati > Actinomycetota > Actinomycetes > Kitasatosporales > Streptomycetaceae > Streptomyces > Streptomyces sp. NPDC007088. Next base: position 503,827 of record NZ_JBIAFO010000001.1, on the reverse strand, counting down.
CTCGCCGTCCTCTCCACCGTCGCCGCCGCCCGCACCGCCAACGGCACGGACCCGCAGGCGCTCAACTCCGGCTACGCGCTGGCCTTCCGGGTCAGCGGCTGCGTCCTCGTCGGCGCCGTCCTGCTCCTGCTGCTGACCCTGCCGAGGCCGCCGCGCCCGGCGCCCGTGGCCGAGGCCGCCGTCGCGTCACCGGCGCCGGGGGACTGAAACACCTTCCGGGCCGCCCCGCTGCGCCCGCGTCACAGCCAGCCGCGCCGGGGCGCCTTTCGTACGGCCTCCGTCCGGTTGCGGGTGCCGGTCTCGCCGCTTCCCGAGGACAGGTTGCGCACCGTCGACTCCGGCAGCCGCGGCCGCAGGGCCGTGCCCGCGACCGCCGCGCTGCCGGTGGCCGCTTTGAGCGCCTGCGTCTCGCGCGGGTCAGCGGACCGGGGCCCGCGCTCAGCGCCGCCGCCGGGCCCCGCCTCGTGTCGTCGTCATGCCCCGACCCCAAGGACCGGGCCCGCTCCGCCAGTGGAGGCGCTTGTACGGTCTGCGGCAGGACAGATGTCACGGGTGCCCCCTGGCGGCACACCGGCCGCCCCGGCGCCCCGTGACGGTGCACGCCGAGGAGCCGCCCGCCATGCCTTCCCCCGTCGACCCCGGCCGCGTCCTCGCCGCCGCGCCCCGCGAGCGCACCGCCCACTGGGAGCACAAGGACGTCCTGCTCTACCACCTCGGACTCGGCGCCGGGCCCGGCCAGCCGCACTGGACCCTGGAGGACCGGCTGCGGGTCCTGCCCTCCTTCGCGACCGTCGCCGGCGGGGCCGACGTCCTCGGCGCGCTCGACGTCCCCGGCCTCGACCTCGACCTCGCCCGCGTCCTGCACGGTTCCCAGGCCGTCGAGATCCACCGGCCGCTGCCCCCCGCCGGGACGGCCCGCACCCGCACCCGGATCACCGAGGTCCACGACAAGGGCTCGGCCGCCGTGTTCGGCGTGGTCACCGAGGCCGCCGACGCCACCGGACCGCTGTGGACGGCCCGCTCCCGGCTCTTCGCCCGCTCAGCCGGCGGCTTCGGCGGCGAACGCGGCCCCGCCCACCTCCCCGCCCCGCCCCCGCCGCGCGCGCCCGAGGCCGTGCGGACCCTCCCCGTACGGGAGGACGCGGCGCTCCTGTACCGGCTCTGCGGCGACTGGAACCCGCTGCACTCCGACCCCGCGTACGCCGCCCGCGCCGGGTTCGGCCGCCCCGTCCTCCAGGGCCTGTGCACCTACGGCATGACCCTGCGCTCCCTCGTCGACACCCTGCTCGCGGGCCGGCCCGAACGCGTACGGCGCTACGCGGCGCGCTTCACCGGCGTCGTGTACCCGGGGGACCACCTGAGCGTGCGGATGTGGCGGGACGCGGGGGCCGGCGCCCTCACGGAGACGGGCACGGGGGCGCGGGCGGAAGGGGGAGCGGGGCCGGACAGCGGTGCGGCCGCCGGGCGGATCGTCGCCGAGGTGTGGGCCGCCCCGGGGCCCGGCCCCTGCCCGGAGGGCGCTCCCGGACCGGACGGCTCCGGGACCGGCGGTGGAACGGCGCGCCCCGTCCTGGGGGAGGTGGTGCTGGAGTACGGGGCGCAGGACTGACCTACGGCAGGGGCCCCGCGACACGTGCGTCGCGGGGCCCCTGCCGTGCGGAACCGGGCCCGTGGAGCGGCCCGGACGGCGCCCCTCAGGCGGCCGCCTGCTCCCGCGTGGCACCCTGCTCGCGCCCCGCCGCCTCCACCGGTTTGCGGTGGCGGCCGTGCGACTGGCGTGCCGCGCCCTCTCCCTGCTGGGAGGAGGCGGGACCCCGATGACGGCCCGGTCCCCCGGTCCCGTCCGCCGTGGTCAACGGCTCTGTGGCGTGCTCGACGCCGGCTTCGGTCATAGGAACGTCACCCCGTAGTACTCGTTCACATGCACAACAGCCCCGGGATTTTCTCACGCCCCGTCAGTCACCTGCTCAGGGGGGCCTCCTGTGCGGGGACGGGCCCGCCGCCCTCCGGCCCGGCCGGGCCGGAGGGCGGCGCGGTGGTCCAGGTGATGCCGGAGGGGTGCTCCCGAGCGGGGTGGCCGCCCGTGGTGGACCGGGAGTCCTGCGGGGCCGGCTCGACCCGGACCGCCCGGCCCGTCGTGATCAGTCCGGTCCTCATGGCCGCCCCCGCGAACCGGACCCCGGACGCCAGCGTGGACGGGCCCGCGACCCCGGCGAAACCGGAGACCGCCGTCACCGACAGGGCGAAGGACGTGGGCTGCTCGGGCAGTTGCACCTCGGGGTCCGGGGGCGGGGGCGGCGCCCGGTGTCCCTGTTGTCGCCGCGTCGGCAGGGGCGCGGGTGACGGTGGCGCGGCCTGCGGGGGAGCGGCCTGCGGTGGCGCGGCCTGCGGGGGAGCGGTCGACGGCAGCGGGGGCCGAGGGGGCTGTGGCGCCGGGCGCACCCCGGCGGGCGGACCCGCCGGTGCCTCCCGTGCCGCCCGCGCGGTGGCGTCGGCCACGGGGTCCGCGGCGAAGTCCGCCGCCTCCGCCCGCGCGAGGGGGGCCGGTGGACCCACCTGCGGCAAGGGACGCGTGGCCGAGTCCGGCATGTCGCCGGTGCGTTCGTGGGTGTGCGGACGGGGGACGGGTGGAGCGGGAACCACCGGAGGGGACGAGGCCGAGGCCGAGGCCGAGGCCGGGGACGGGGACGGGGCCGGGAGCGGTCCCGGCCGCGTGGACCCGGCCGGCGCCTCCACGGCCCCCTCCCGCTCGCCCGGTCGCTCCTGCCGCCGGTCGTGGAGCCCACCTGCGGAGGAGCCGGAGGGGCCGGAGAAGCCGGAGAAGCCGGAGGAGCCGGACGAGGCGGGGGGCCCTCCGGCGTCGTGCCGCCCCGGTACGCGGTGCTCCGGCGCCGGGTGCCCCGGCTCCGAGTGCCCCGGCGTCCGCGCGGCGGTGCTCTCCTCGCGGGCGGCGTCCTCGTCGGCCGCCGCGCCCAGCGCCACCTCGCCGGTCTCCGAGCCGGAGGGCCAGGTGACCCGGGCGAGGCCGCAGGAGCCGTCCTCCGTGACCTGCGGCAGCCGCAGCACTCCCTCCCTGGTCCACAGCCCCGAGCCGGTCAGCCAGCCACGCGGCGCGGGCAGTTCGTGCAGTTTGCGGCCCGCCGGGCGCCAGACGCCGATCCAGCTCCCGCCGGTGACCCCGTCGACGCGGAAGGCCACCGCGCTGTGCTCGGGCAGCAGGTCCTGACCCGGCTGGATGGCGAAGGGGGTGAGCGCCCGGTCCCCGGCCGCGAGGCACTCGGGGAACCTGACCGGGAGCGAACTGCCCAGCACGCCCCAGGCCAGCCGGTCCTGACCCGGCGCGTCCGAGCGGATCAGCAGGAGTCCGCTGTCGATGTCGGCGAGCAGAAGCCGGTCGTTGCTCGCCGGGGCGATCTGGAGGAGCGGCGACACCTCCCCGCCGCGCTCCAGGTCCACGGCCACCGCCTTGACCACGCCGTCCTCCCCGGCCCGGTCCACCGCCAGCATGCGGCCCGCCCGGTCCAGCCACACCCCGCCCGTGCAGTGACCGGGGATCTCCGCGATGTGCTCGGGACCGAAGGCGCCCCCCGCCACGAGCCACACCGAGGTCGAGCGGAGCCCCGGCGCGAGCGCGTAGGCGCGCTGCGCGACCGCGGCCGGGGGAGGCGGCAGCAGGGACAGCGATCCCGGCGTGCCGTCCGCCCGCAGGCACTCGACGGCCCCGAGCGGCAGTTCGCCGGTCTCGGGGCCGGTGGGGTAGAGCAGCGAGAAGAAGTGCGTCGCGTCCGAGGAACGGTGGATCAGCACCCGTCCGTCCGGCATCGGCAGGACCTGCGACCAGGGTTCCTCGGGGCGGGCCGTGGGCAGCACGACGGCGTACGGCTCGGGGCCGCCGAGTGTCCACCGCTCCGCGTACCGGGACACGCCGCGGCCCTCGCCGGACCCGTGCGCCGCCCCGGCCCCGTCCGCCGCGCCCGGGAGGGCCCCCGGTCCGGGCGGCCCGCCGGTCCGGTCCTGAGCGGCTGCCTCGTGCCGGGCGTGCGGGGACGCCACCAGCCGGGCCGCGTACGAACCGTCCGCAGCGATCACGAACCCCGTGCCCCGTCGTGCGGTCTCACTGACCGTCATCGCTCTGTCACCTCCGGCGACGAAGCTAATTACCGCGAGCCCTTCCGGAGGTACGGCACCCGCGACTTCACACCAACGGGTGGCGATGTCCGAATTCGGCTGAGGGGAGAGGGGTGGGTGTGCTGCGCAGTGATCGCATGCGTAAAGTAAGGCAAACCTAAGTCGTCGCTCGGTGGCGGCTGTGCGAGTTCCCTGGAGTTCTTTTCCATGTCCCTACGCCGTCGCGGCACCGCCGCCGTCTCCCTCGCGGTGGCCGCCGCGCTGTCCCTCGCCGCCTGTTCCAGCGATGACGGGGACGGTGGTTCCGCCTCGTCCTCCGCCGGGTCGGGCGGCGGCGCGAAGGCGGACGGCAGCGGCTCGAAGTCGGTCGCGACCGGTGGCGACGAGTTCGCCTCGGCCGCCGCGAAGACCGCGAAGATGGGGACCACCGCGAAGAGCGGCGAGTTCCCCCGTACCGTCGAGCACGCGATGGGCGAGACCACGCTGAAGTCCGCGCCCAAGCGGGTCGTGGTGCTCGACGTCGGCGAGTTCGACAACGTCGTCTCGCTCGGTGTGAAGCCGGTCGGCTACGCGCAGACCGACGGGGCCGCGATCCCGTCGTACCTCAAGAAGGACGCGGGCAGCCCCAAGAGCGTCGGGCAGCTCAACAGCCTGAACCTGGAGGCCATCGCCAACCTCCACCCGGACCTCATCCTGGGCAGTCAGCTGCGCGCCGCCAAGCTCTACCCGCAGCTCTCCAGGATCGCGCCCACCGTGTTCTCCATCCGTCCGGGCTTCACCTGGAAGGAGAACTACCTGCTCAACGCCTCGGCGCTGGACAAGACCGCCGAGGCGAAGGCCAGGCTCGCCGCGTACGACGAGCACGCGGCGAAGGTCGGCCGGGCGATCGGCTCCGACAAGCCGACCGTCACGATGCTGCGCTACATGCCCGACCGCGTACGCCTCTACGGCCAGGCGTCGTTCATCGGAACGATCCTCAAGGACGTCGGGGTGCCCCGCCCGAAGAACCAGCGGATCAACGAACTGGCCACCGAGATCAGCCCCGAGAAGATCGACTCCGCCGACGCCGACTGGATCTTCACCGGCGTGTACGGCGACGCGAGCAAGACCGACCGGGCCAAGGCCGAGGACAACCCGCTCTGGAAGAAGCTGCCCGCCGTCAAGGACGGGCAGGCGAAGAACGTCCCGGACGAGACTTGGTACCTCGGGCTCGGCGTGACCGCCGCCAACCTCGTCCTCGACGACCTCCAGGGCTACCTGGCGAAGTAGCGGCGGGCGGGGCCGTACCCCGGCCGGCCCCGCATGGACCGTGTTCCCCCGGGCCGGCCGGGGTTCGCGCCCCGCCCGTCGCCCTGCGTCCGCGTCTCCTCACTCCCCGTGCGCGACTGCGTCGGCGGGTCCGCTTGCAGGTAGCCTTTCCCCGTGCCACGTCTGTCTGAAGTCATCGCCGCGCTCGACGCCCTCTGGCCGCCGGACCGCGCCGAGTCCTGGGACGCCGTCGGTACGGTGTGCGGGGACCCGGACGCCGAGGTGGACCGGGTGCTGTTCGCCGTCGACCCGGTACGGGCCGTAGCCGAGGAGGCCGTACGGCTCGGGGCCGGACTGCTCGTCACCCACCACCCGCTGTACCTGCGCGGGACGACGACCGTCGCGGCCGGGACCTTCAAGGGCCGCGTCGTCCACGACCTCATCAAGCACGACGTCGCGCTGCACGTCGCGCACACCAACGCCGACACCGCCGACCCCGGCGTCAGCGACGCGCTCGCCGGGGCGCTCGGCCTGCGCGTGCTGCGCCCCCTCGTACCCGACCCGGGCGACCCCGAGGGCAGGCGCGGACTCGGCAGGGTCTGCGAGCCGCCGCGGCCCATGACCCTCGGACAGTTCGCGGAGCTGGCCGCTCGCGGGCTCCCCGCCACCGCGCAGGGCGTCCGGCTGGCCGGCGACCCCGGCGCGCCCGTCCGTACCGTCGCCGTCAGCGGCGGCTCGGGCGACAGCCTCTTCGACGCGGTGCGGGCGAGCGGCGTGGACGCCTTCCTCACCGCCGACCTGCGCCACCACCCGGCCTCGGAAGCCACCCAGCACAGTCCTCTCGGGCTGCTCGACGCCGCGCACTGGGCCACCGAGTGGCCCTGGTGCGAGCAGGCCGCCGCCCAGCTCGACGAGATCTCCGACCGCCACGGCTGGGAGCTGCGCGTGCACGTCTCGAAGACGGTCACCGATCCCTGGTCCACCCACTTCGATTCCACAGGAGCCCCCAACTGAACGCCGCGCCCGCCGACCAGATCCGCCTTCTCGACGTCCAGGCCCTGGACACCCGTCTCGCCCAGCTCGGCCACCGCGCCGAGTCGCTGCCCGAGCACGCCGAGATCGCCGCCCTCACCAAGGACGCCACCCAGCTGCGCGACCTGCTGGTCGCCGCCCGCACCGAGGAGGGCGACACCGCCCGCGAGCAGACCAAGGCCGAGCAGGACGTGGATCAGGTGCGCAAGCGCGCCACCCGCGACCAGCAGCGCCTGGACTCCGGCACCGTCACCTCCCCGCGCGACCTGGAGAACATCCAGCGCGAGATCGTGTCCCTCGCCAAGCGCCAGGGCGACCTGGAGGACGTCGTCCTCGAAGTGATGGAGCGCCGCGAGGCCGCCCAGGAGCGGGTCGCCGAACTCACCGAACGGGTCGCCTCCGTCGAGGCCAGGATCCAGGACGCCACCGCGCGCCGCGACGCCGTCGTCCAGGAGATCGACGCCGAGGCCGCGACCGTCGGCAAGGAGCGCGAGGTCGTCTCCGGCTCGGTCCCCGCCGACTTGCTGGCGCTCTACGAGAAGCTGCGCACCCAGAGCGGCGGCGTCGGAGCCGCCCGCCTCTACCAGCGTCGCTGCGAGGGCTGCCGGCTGGAGCTGAACATCACCGAGGTCAACGAGGTCAAGGCCGCGAGGCCGGACGAGGTCGTGCGCTGCGAGAACTGCCGCCGCATCCTCGTCCGCACCTCCGAGTCGGGGCTGTGAGCGGGGGAGACCCCCGCACCGTCGGCGGGCGCCCGGCGCCCGCCGACCTGGGCAGCCCCACCACCTTCGTCCTGCTGCGGCACGGCGAGACCGCGCTCACCCCCGAGCGCCGCTTCTCGGGCGGCCGCCCCGGCACCTCCGGGCCCGCCCTCTCCCCGGCGGGCCGGGAACAGGCCGGCCGCACCGCCGCGGCGCTCGCCCGCCTCAAGGGCACGGACCGCGCGATCGAGGCCGTGATCAGCTCTCCGCTGACCCGCTGCCTCCAGACCGCGCGGGCGGCGGCGGACCTGCTCCACCTGCCCGTGCAGGTGGAAGAGGGCCTGCGCGAGACCGACTTCGGCCAGTGGGAGGGGCTCACCTTCGCGGAGGCCGGGGACAGCGACCCGGAAGCCTTCCGCGCCTGGCTCGCCGACCCCGGCACCCCGCCGCCCGGCGGCGAGAGCTTCCGCGCCGTCGCCGCCCGCGTCGAGGAGACCCGCGAGCGGCTGCGCGCCCGGTACCCGGGCCGCACACTGCTCCTCGTGACCCACGTGACCCCGGTCAAGACGCTCGTACGGCTCGCGCTCGGCGCCCCGCCCCAGTCCCTGCACCGCATGGAACTGGCCCCCGCCTCACTGACCCGGCTCGCCTACTGGGCCGACGGCAACGCGAGCCTGCGCGGCTTCAACGACACGCACCACCTGGAACCGGACGCCGCCCCGCCGCCGGTGTGAGCGAGCGCGCGAGCGACGACCGGCCGGGGGGGGGGGCTCGGCCAGTCACCGGCCGGGGTGACTGGCCGGGGTGCTCAGGCCGTGCCCAGGGCCGCCGCCTCGCGCGCCAGGGCCTCGACCCGGCCCCAGTCCCTCGCCGCGATCGCGTCGGCCGGCAGCATCCACGAACCGCCCACGCAGCCCACGTTGTCCAGCGCGAGGTACTCGGGCGCCGAGGCCAGGTCCACCCCGCCGGTCGGGCAGAACCGCGCCTGCGGCAGCGGGCTCGCGAGCGCCTTGAGGTACGGGGCGCCGCCCGCCGCCCGCGCCGGGAAGAACTTCATCTCCGTGACCCCGCGCTCCAGCAGCGCGACCACCTCGGAGGTCGTCGACACCCCCGGCAGGAAGGGCACGCCGGACGCCTTCATCGACTCCAGCAGCGTGTCCGTCCACCCCGGGCTCACCAGGAAGCGGGCGCCCGCCCGCACCGAGGCGTCGACGTTCCCGGGCGAGATGACCGTCCCCGCGCCCACGACCGCCTCCGGCACCCGCTCTGCGATCTCCCGTATCGCGTCCAGCGCGACCGGCGTGCGCAGCGTGACCTCGATCGCGGGCAGTCCGCCCGCCACCAGGGCGCGGGCCAGCGGGACCGCGTCCGCGAGGTCCTGGACGACGACGACGGGCACGACGGGCGCGAGTTCCAGCACGGAGGGGGAGGCCGAGGGGGAGGCGGAGGGGGACGAGGGAGAAGTCATGGCCTCATCCTGCCTCGGCGTGTGCGCAGGGCGCAAAGCCCGTTGCGCAGGATGCAACGGGGGGGGTGACGGGGGTGCTCGCGACACGATGCCCCGGCACCTCCCGGCACCTCCCGGCACCTCCCGGCACCTCCCGGCACCTCCCGGTCAGCGCACGCCGGTCGCCGCGCCCCCTTCAGTTCCCGCCGCCCCCGTGCACGTCGGTCACGACGACGTCCAGCGCCCACGGCCGGCCGGCGGTGGCGGGGGCGCCGCCCTCCACGACGTGGCCCAGGTCGCGCAGCGCCGTCACGAGTTCGGCCGGCGAGCCGGGCAGCCGGCCGTCCGCGAGCAGGTCCCGCACGATCCGCCCCTTCGTCGCCTTGTTGAAGTGGCTGACCACCGAGCGCTTCTCGACGCCGTCGACGGTGCGGGCGTGCAGCACCCGCACCGTGGCTGTCGCGCCGGCCAGTCCGCCCTTCGGCTTCCACGCGGCGGCGTACGCGGCCGAGCGCAGGTCCAGCACGAGCCCGCCGTCCGCCGCCTCGGGCAGCACCTCGTCCATGACCGGCCGCCAGTACGCGGCGAGCGGACCGGCGCCGGGCAGCCGCACACCCATCGACAGGCGGTACGAGGGGATGCGGTCGCCCGTGCGGACGGCGCCCCACAGCCCCGAGAACACCAGGAGGGACCGGGCGGCCCGCCGTCTGGCCGCCGCGTCCAGCGAGGCCAGGCCGAGGGCGTCGTACAGCACGCCCGTGTAGATCTCGCCGGCCGGCCGGGTCCCCGCCTCGCGCAGCCCCGCGTTCTTCGCGACCTCGCCGCGCAGCCCCTCGCCGACGCCCAGGACCTCGCGCGCCTTGACCTCGTCCCCGGAGCACAGCTCCACGAGCTCGTCCAGCACGGCGGCGCGGGCCGTGTTCAGGCCGGGCAGCGAGAGCCCCGCGAGATCCACCGGGGCGCCCCGGCCGGCGGCGGCCTTGCCCTCGGACGGCGGCAGCAGTACCAGCACGGTGTTCTCTCTCCTCGGTCACTCGACGGGCCCCGCGCCAGGGTAAGCGAACCGGCCCGGGGCGTCTGTCACGGCCGGGGCGCCGGGGCCAGAGCGGCGACCAGGGCGTCCGGCTCGTCCGCGTGCACGTGGAGGCGGCGCACGTACCGGGGCGGGCCGAACACCGGCTGGACGCGCACCGGGGCGGCGAGTTCCAGGGTGACGGTGGTCTGCGAGGCGACATCGAGTTCGAGCGCCTCCGGATCGGCGGCCCGCGCCCCGGCGAGCCGCAGCTGACGCCGTACGGCGAGCACGGCGGTACGCGGGATCAGTACGTCCGTGCCGAGCCCGCGCCGTATCCGTACCGTCTCCTCGTCCACGACGTGCGGACGCGTCACCGCCGCCGCCTGGACCCCCAGGAGCAGGGCCAGCGTCCACACGTCGGCCACGAGCACCACGAGGTGCGCCACCGGCCAGGGACGCAGCAGCAGCGCGAGCATGACGGTCTCCACGACGGCCACGAAGACCAGCGCCCACATCGTCGAGGCCTGCGCCCGCGCGTACCCGAAACCGGTCCGCCCGGCGCCCAGCCCGTGCCGCCGCCCGCTCACCCACCGCCCGAGGCTCACCCAGATACCCCACTCGTGCGCGAGCAGGCGCAGCGCCAGCGGAGCGCGGTGCGTCGTGGAGTCCCCGGCGCTCACCGGTCCTCCTCCGCCCCGGGCGCCGCGAGGTCCCCGCCCCGCTCCGGCCCCGCGATCAGCTCCATCGCCCGCAGGAAGGCCGACATCTGGGCCGGGGCCAGCTCCGCGCGCAGGGCGTCCAGGAAGGACACGGCCCCGGGCAGCGCCGTACCGGCCCGCGACACGGCCGCCGCCCCGGCACGCAGCTCGCCGAGCAGCGCCGGGGGCAGCGCGCCGACCAGGGCCCGCGCCACCTCCTCGATCCGCCCGGCCGCGCCGGAAGCGGCCGGATCGGTGTCCGCGAGCCCGCCGAGCAGCGCGTACACCTCCCGCATCCGCTCCTCGGCCCCCGGCGCGGCGGTGAGCCGGTCGTAAGCCGCCGCCATGTGCTCCCGGGTGCCGGGCGGGGCGCCCGTCTCCAGCAGCGCCAGGACGTCCCGGTCGAGCGCGGCGACCGCGGCCCCCGCCGGGTCGAGGCCGGCGGGTACGGCGCCGGGGCGTACGGGTCCGTCCAGCGCGTACGTCCCCTCGGCGACCTGGGCCCGCAGCCGGGCGAGCCGCTTCCGCCGCTCCCGCAGGTCCGCCTCCTGGCGGGCCAGGTCGGCGTCCAGCTCGTCCAGCACCTCGGCCAGCTCGTGGCCCGCGTCGTCCGCGAGCGCGTCGCGCACCTCGTCGAGACCGAGGCCCAGCTCGCTCAGCCGGCGGACCCGCGCGAGCGCGACGGCGTCCCGCAGCCCGTAGTCCCGGTAGCCGTTGCCCCGCCGCGCCGGCTCGGGGAGCAGCCCGATGTGGTGGTAGTGCCGCACTGCCCGGGGGGTCACCCCGACCAGCGCGGCGAGTTCTCCGATCCGCATGCGGCCAGTAGAAACCCTGCCGCCGCGTCAAGGTCAAGGACGGTCGTCCGCCGGCCGGCGGGTCGCGCGGTGCGCGAAGGCGCGGTTGATCCACGCCGTCACCGGCACCCCGGCTCGACAGCCGGCACCGCGCGGGCCTGACAAAGTGAACCCCTTTGCGCGAAAGGGGAATTGAACGATCGGTCCGCGCACAGGACAGCAGGGGGAGGCCGGGGAGGCCGGGTCCGGTGGGGAATCCGGTGGGGAAGGGGAATGCGGGCGTGCGGCGGCGTCGTCCGCGGCGTGACGGGCGCGCGGAGCGAGGGCCGCGAGGGACCCCGTATCATGGCGGCACGGCAGACGAGCCGGGCGGACGGCCGCGTGAACACCCTCCGGGATGTTCCCGAGGAACGTCCGGACTCCACAGGGCAAGGTGGTGGCTAACGGCCACCCGGGGTGACCCGCGGGACAGTGCCACAGAAAACAGACCGCCGGGGACCTCGGTCCCCGGTAAGGGTGAAACGGTGGTGTAAGAGACCACCAGTGCCCAGGGTGACCTGGGCAGCTAGGTAAACCCCACCTGGAGCAAGGTCAAAAGGGAGCACCCAGGTGCTCCTGCGCGGACGTACGAGGGCTGCCCGCCCGAGTCCGCGGGTAGACCGCACGAGGCCGGCGGCAACGCCGGCCCTAGATGGATGGCCGTCTCCCCGGCCGCCGCGAGGCGACCGGGCGACAGAATCCGGCGTACAGCCCGACTCGTCTGCCGCCACCTGCGGCGTTGCCTGGGAAAGGGCCTCTGACCTGCGTCGGAGGCCCTTTCCGGTCTTTCGGGGGCTTGCCGCGTCAGGCCGCGAAAAGTCCCTAGGAAGTCCGGGGCAGGCAGAGGTACCGCCTCGCCGGCCTCGCGACTGCTAAGCGGATTGCTGGATCTTCCGTAGGCTGTTCTTGATCGTCTGGAGTTCGCCCATCAGGCGATCTACTGCGGCATCCAGGACGAGGAGCGAGTCCTGTGCTGACCAGAACCGGAGCGTTCGTTCCAACTCTTCCCGCCAGAAGGTGGCATCGTCCTCAACTTTGAGCTTGAGATGCCGGGCCAGGTCGGCAAATCCCGCGCCTGGTGCGTGTGAACTTTCGGAGATAACGAGCGCCGAGAGCATCGGCCTGCCGTGCTCGACCTCGTACATGCTGACGTGGCCGAGGGCCGGGAACATTGTCCGGAAGGGGGGCCGGCTCATCCCGGTGTTGATCCCCTCTGGGTCAATCACGAGGCCGAGCGCCTTGTAGCTCAGACAAGCATCCATGGGCTTCGTCGGGTCGGCAGCCCGACTCCGGTCCAGCAGTACACGGTGGATGGCCTTCTCGTCTGGCGTGAGTGTGATCACGAAGACTCCTCGTGGGGAGGTGGCCCGTAGGCCAGTTGGTCCGGAGACGGTGCCGCCCGTGGGCGACGGATCGACAGTAGGGCCTCAGCTCCGGTCGATGCCAGGGTTCGCGCGAACCCGGCCGTTGCGCCCGGATCGCCTGGGCGCGCCGGGCGAGTGCCGGGCGCGGTCCCTCGACGCCGGTCGCGGGGGCTACTGGGGAGTCAGCGCCGTGCAGCCGGTGCCGTAGTAGTAGCCGGTGCCCAACGATGCCAGGCTCTGGCAGGTAGTGCGCAGGTTCGACCCCGCGTAGTAGATGTTGCCGCTGGAGGGGAGGGGGTTCCAGTTGTAGTAGCTGTCCACGTTCATGGTGTAAGGGCCGCCCGTGTCAGTGAACGGGTCGCAGTTCTGGAAGGAGAACACCACGAGAGAGCCGCAGTGGATGGTGGTGGCTGCCTGTGCCTCGCCGCTGCCCATGACCAGGCCGGACAGCGCCAGGGCCGCGGTGGCCGCCGCGCTCGCACCGATGCGGATCCTCGCTCGTAAACCTGACATGCTTCCTCCGTCGGCTCGGGGCTCAAGGGTAGGGGTCCAGGCCCGGCAGCACAGCCCCGTGAAATACGCCAGACGGCGCGAACCCGCCGTCGGCGCACCCGGTTCGAAGCCGAGGGAACCCGGGCGGGGGCACTCCGCGACGACAGACGACGGAGACGGCCGACGGAGACAGACGACGGCCGACGGAGACAGAGACGGCCGACGATCGTCACCCGCTGCCGACGACCCGCTCCACCTCGTCCAGCGCGAGACGCCACGGGAACTCGCGTGCGTTCCCCCGCTTCGGTGGGTGCGGCTCACCCGGCGGCGAGAACACGCGCACGCCTTGCTCCCGCAGCGTCTCCAGCGCGCGTGCGACGGCCGGCTGGGCGTCGAGCGCGGTGCTCCAGAAGTGGGCCGCGACCACGGGGACCCCCAGGTGTACCGCCTCGGCCGGGATGCCGAGCGCCACCGTGTCGGTGATACCCGCCGCCCATTTGCAGGCGGAGGTCGTCGTCATCGGCGCGACGAGTATCGCGTCCGCCTTCGGCAGGGCGTCCGGCTCGTGCGGCAGCTTGTACCGCGACCGCACGGGGTGCCCGGTCAGCTCCTCCAGTTCCCGCGTCCGCGGTCGCCACCAGTGGGCCGCCGAGGGGGTCAGCAGCAGGCAGACGTCCCAGCCCTTCGCCTGAGCCGCCCGAACACCCGCGTCGACGTACCGCGTTGGGCCGGCCGCGCACGCGATCAGATACAGCACTCGTGTCATGCGCGGAGACCACATCGATCCGCGGGGCGCCGCAACCCGGCCGGCGCGGCCGGTGGCCCGGCCCCTCACACGGCCGCCCCCACCGGCTCCGTCCTCTCCGCCCGGCGTACCGGGGCCTGGCGGGCTATGCCGATACCGGTGTAGCCGCAGATCACGGCGATGATCACACCGAAGTAGTTCAGGAAGGCGTAGGGGGCGTACGCCATGGTGGCGACCCCCAGCGTCGTGGACATGTAGGTCGCGGCCTCGGTCCAGGGCACCAGCGGGACGAAGACGGTGCCCGAGTCCTCCAGGGTGCGCGAGAGGTTCTTCGGGGCGAGTCCCCGTTCCGGGTAGACGTCGCGGAACGCCTGGCCCGGCACGATGATCGTCAGGTACGAGACCCCCATCGCGAACGCCGCGCCCACGGAGGACAGCGCCGTCGCCAGGATGATTCCGCCCGTGCGGCGGACCCGGGCGAGCAGGCGGTGCATGAGGACGTCGAGGCAGCCGGTCTCGGTCAGGATGCCGGCGAAGGCGAAGCCGGCGAGGCCGATCAGCATCGTCGAGGCCATCGACGCCATGCCGCCCCGGTTGAGGAGGGTTCCGGCCGCCTGGGAGAGCTGCCCGGGGTCGATGCCCCCGTGACCGTCCAGCATCGACGTGGTGAAGCCGGTAGAGGCGGAGGCGCATATCTGCCGCAGGGAGAAGCCCTGGAAGACGCCGCCCAGGAGCCCCGCGACCGCCGAGGAGGCGATGATGGTCGGCAGCGGCGGCTTCTTCATGATCGCGCCCACCAGGATCACGGCGGGCGGCAGCAGGAGCAGCAGGTTGAAGTGGAAGCCCTGCTCCAGGAGGTTCTGGAGCGCCTCGGTGCGCTGCGCGGCCTGACCGTCGGCGTGCTGGGTGCGGCCCAGGACCAGATACAGGACGCAGGAGAGCACGGCGGCCGGGCCGGTCGTCCACAGGAGGTGCCGGATGTGCTCGAAGAGCGTCGAACCGGCCACGGCGGGCGCCAGGTTGGTGGTGTCCGACATCGGGGACATCTTGTCGCCGAAGTAGGCGCCCGACACGATGGCGCCCGCCGTCATCGGCAGGGACACGCCGAGCCCGCCGGCCACCCCGATCAGGGCGACGCCGACGGTGCCGACGGAGCCCCAGGAGGTGCCCGTCACCGTGGAGACGACCATGGTGATCAGGAACGACAGCACCACGATCCACGAGGGCTGGATGGCCTTGAGGCCCCAGTCGACGATCATCGGGATCGTGCCGCTCAGCGTCCACGTGCCGATGAGCATGCCGATGGAGACGAGGATCAGCAGGGCCGGCATCGCGGCGTCGATCTTCGACCGGATGCCCACCAGCATCCGGTCCCAGCCGACCCCGAGCCGCCAGGCGATGACGCCGGTGACGGCACAGGCCGCGACGAGCAGCACCACGGGGTCCAGGTCCAGCCAGACGGTGCCCGTGATCATCAGGGTCAGCATCAGCACCACGGGCAGCGCGGCGACGAACAGCCCGGGGACACGGCGCTCGCGCGGGGGCGGTGCCGCGACGGGGGAGTCGGTCATGGGGGTACTCCAGTGGCCCGGCGGGGGCCGGACGGGTCGGTACGGGGGGTAGGGGAGGGGCGGCGGACGCGGGCGCCGGCGGCGGGAAGGCGTACGGGGGCGCGCCCTGGCGCGGGCCCGCACGCCACGGAGGGGACCCGCACGCCACGGAGGGGGCAAGCCCGCGAACGGGCTTCAGCGGTCGGTCGGGGAAGCCGTCAAACGGTCGGAGGGGAGGCCGTCGCGGGGCCGGACGGGGAGGTCCTCGCGCGGTCGGTCAGAGAAGCCGTCATATGGGCCTGCACTTGGTCGAGATGGTCGCGCATCAGCGCGGCGGCCCGCTCGCCGTCGCCGTCCGCGACGGCCTCGGCGATCTCCTCGTGCGCGTCCAGCGAGTCGGCGGTGTGCGCCGCCGGGACGTCCAGCGGACTGCGCAACAGGATGATCTGCTGCTGCGCCCGCCACACCTGCTCGGTGACCCGCGGGCTGCGCGCGGTGTCGGTCAGGGTCCGGTGGAAGTCGAGGTCCAGCCGGTGCACGAAGCGCCGCCCGCCCTGGATGGTCCTGCGGGCGCGGGCGCAGGCCGCGCGCAACGCGGCGACGTCCCTGTCCTCGCGACGCTCGGCGGCCATCCGCGCGGCGGCCGTCTCCAGCGCCGTACGCAGTTCGAACAAGGCGCGTACGTCCTCGGGCCCGGCGCTGAAGACCGTGGCCCCCCGGTTGGGCTGATGCACGAGCAGACCCTCGCTGACGAGCTGGCGCACGGCCTCGCGCAAGGGGCCACGGCTCGTGCCGAGCTCCCGCGCGAGCACCACCTCGTTGACGCGGGTGCCGGGCGGCAGGTGCCCGCCGAGCAGACGTTCGCGCAGCACCTCGGCGATCTGGACGGCGAGGCCGCGCTGCAGTGTCTCGCTCACGGGGCGGTACCTCCCAGGACCGGCGAACTGTTGACAGTCGCCAGTTGACAGGGGTGTTTCCGCAGCTGTCAAGAGGTGCCCGTGCGATCGACGCCACTCTCGACATCCGCTGCCACGAAGTGATAACTGTCGACAGTTGACTTTTCAGCTGGGAGAGGCGGACACAACCGATGCACCACGTGGTGGCCGAGGTCTGGCGCGGGGACTTCCTGGAGTCCGTGCACCACGGGACGGTCCTCGCGACCGCCCCGGACGGTTCCGAGACCCTGCGGATCGGGGACGCAGACGCCCCGATGTACCCGCGTTCCTCCAACAAACCGCTCCAGGCGCTCGGCATGCTCAGGGCCGGCCTCGGGCTGGACGGCGAACTGCTGGCGCTGGCCTGCGCCAGTCACTCGGGGGAGGACATCCACCTGGAGGGCGTGCGCGCGATCCTGGCCGGTGCCGGGCTCGGCGTCGGGGCGCTGCGCTGCACGGCGGCGCTGCCCATCGGGGAGGGCGCGTTGCGCGCGTACCTGGCCGGCGGCGGTGAGCCCTCCCCGCTGACGATGAACTGCTCGGGCAAGCACGCCGCGATGCTGGCCACCTGCGTACGCAACGGCTGGGACACCGCCGGCTACCTCGACCCCGCGCACCCGCTCCAGGTGAGACTGCGCGAGACCCTGGAGGAGACGGCGGGGGAGCGGGTCTTGGCCACCGGGGTCGACGGTTGCGGCGCCCCGCTCTTCGCCCTCAGCCCGCGGGGCCTCGCGCGGGCCTTCGGACGCCTGGCCTCCGCGCCGCGGGGCAGCCTCGAACACCGGGTGGCGCGGGCGATGAACACGTACCCGGAGTACGTCGGCGGCACCGGTCGCGACGTGACACGGCTCATGGGCGCCCTGCCGGGGGCCGTCGCCAAGGACGGCGCCGAGGGCGTGTACGCGCTCGGCCTGCCCGACGGCTCGGCGGTGTCGCTGAAGATAGCCGACGGCTCCCAGCGGTCCCGTCCCGTGGTGATGGTCGCCGCCCTGCGGCGCCTGGGGGTGGACGTGGACGGCGACGAGACGCTGAGCGCGCTCGCCACCGCCCCCGTCCTCGGCCACGGCGAACCGGTCGGGGCGATCCGCCCCACGTTCTGACGGGCTGACGGGACCGCCGCGCGAACGGGGCGGGCGTACGGATACGGGTACGGGCCGGGGCCGGGCCCCGGGTACGGGCCGGGGCCGGGCCCCGGGTACGGGCCGGGCCGGCCGGGCCCCGGAAGTTACGGCCGCCGCACCTCGAACTGGAAGCAGCCGTACTCCACGGCCCGTACGTGCACCAGGGCCACCTCCGGTTCCCCGAAGGACTCCGCCAGGGCCCGGTCGAAGCCCGCGTCCGCCCGCGTGGGGATCTCGAAGAGGCGGCCGCCGACGATGTGGCCCCGCGCGTCGTAGCGCCGGAGGGTGCGCAGGGCGCCGGGCCGGGCGAAGGGGTAGCCCCGGCCCGCCTCCGGGCCCGCGCACGCCTCGGCGTGGACGAACACCGGCCCCGCCTCGTCGTACGCGCCCGGCTCGGCGCCGCTCGCCCTCGCCCAGCGGCGCAGCGGCGCGTAGGAGACGAGGGCCACCCGCTCCCCGGCCTCGACGGGGCGCAGACAGCAGCGCAGGGGGCTGCCCACGCAGTCGACGGGAACGCCCTCGGCGTTCGCGGTGAAAGGGCGGGTCCCGCGGCCGCAGTCGTCGGTGACGCGCAGCTCTCCGAGCGCGGCGGGCGGGACGGGAAGCGGCTGGTAGGCGATCGTCATGCGGCCAGTCTCCGGGCACGGGCGCCGGGACTCCGGCAGGAATCCGACGTGGGACCCCGGCGAACCGTGTGACCTGCCGCGTCCGGCGAACCCGCGCGACCCGCCTGGCCCGGCGACACCGCGTGACCTCCCGGATGCCCGCCGGGCCCGGCGGGCGAGAGGGTCGCTCACCCCCGTGGCCACGGCCTTCCGTCGAGTCGTTCGATGGAGCGGTTGAGGTGGCTGAGCGCCTCCACGAGGCCCGCCACCTCCTCGGGGGTCCAGTCGGAGAGCACCTTGGCGAGACCGGTCCGGTTCCTCTCGCGGTCGGACTCCAGGCGCTCCTGGCCCTCGGCGGTGATGGCGAACTTGCGGGCGATGCCGCCCTCCGGGTCGGGGATGCGCTCGACGACCCCGGAACGCAGCATCGCCGCCGTCTGCCGGTTGAGGGTGGACTGGTCCAGGCCGAACGCCTCGCTGAGCTGGCCGATGGACATCGGGCCCTCGGCCTCGATGCGGGTGAGCAGGATGTAGGCGCTGCGGTCGAGGCGCCAGTCGGCGCGCGGCGTGATCAGCTGCGAGTACCGGCTGAGCAGCGTCGTCTCCAGCTCGATCCGGTCAAGGGGCAGGTCCACCAGGCGTCGTTCCTTCGGCTCCGTGCGGGCAGCCCTGAAAGGGGCCCACTCAGTCCTACCGTATCAGGATATGTATGTATTCTGCACGTGCTATGCATCATGCATATAACCTGTATATTGCATGAGCTGTGCATGATGCGCAGCCCTCCGTGCCAGTGGATTCCCAGAGGGAGTGCCCCGTGGAAAGAACCGAGCCCGCAGCCCGCACCGGCGGTGTTGTCGGCATCCTCGCGCTCGGCGGCATCGTGGCCGCGCTCACCCAGACCCTGGTGGTCCCGCTCATCGCGGAACTGCCCAAGCTGTTCGACACCACCGCCTCGAACGCCTCCTGGGTGATCACCGCCACGCTGCTCGCGGCCGCCGTGGCCACGCCGGTCGCCGGACGGCTCGGGGACATGTACGGCAAGCGGCGCATGCTGCTCGCCTCCCTCGCCCCCCTCCTCCTCGGCTCCGTGGTCTGCGCCCTGTCCACCTCCCTCCTCCCGATGGTCGCCGGACGCGCCCTCCAGGGGCTGGGGATGGGCGTCGTACCGCTCGGCATCAGCCTGCTGCGCGACGTGGTGCCCGCCGAGAAGCTCGGTTCCTCCATCGCGATCATGAGCGCGTCCATGGGCGTGGGCGGCGCGCTCGGCCTGCCGTTCTCCGCGGCCATCGCCGAGAACACCAGCTGGCGCGTCCTGTTCTGGGTCGTCGCCGCCCTGGCCGTCGGCGTCGGCGCGCTCATCGCCGCCCTCGTGCCCGGGGACCACAACCGTCCCGCGCCCGCCGGATTCGACCTGCTCGGCGCCTTCGGCCTCGGCGCCGCGCTCGTGTGCCTGCTGCTCGGCGTCTCCAAGGGCGCCGACTGGGGCTGGGGCAGTGGCAGGACCCTGGGCCTGCTCGGCGCCGCCGTCGTCCTCCTCGCGGTGTGGGGCTGGTGGGAGCTGCGCGTCAAGGACCCGCTGGTCGACCTGCGCGTCACCGCCCGGCCCCAGGTGCTCATGACCAACGTCGCCTCGGTGCTGGTCGGCTTCGCGATGTACGCCCAGTCCCTCGTGGTCCCGCAGCTGCTCCAGCTGCCCAAGGCCACCGGCTACGGCCTCGGGCAGTCGATGCTCGCCATGGGCCTGTGGATGGCGCCCGCCGGGCTCATGATGATGGTGATGTCGCCCATCGGCGCGAAGCTCTCCGCCGCCAAGGGCCCCAAGGTCACCCTCGCCTTCGGCAGCTTCGTCGTCGCCCTCGGCTACGGGCTGTCGGTCCCGGTGATCGGCACCGACTCGCCGTGGGGACTGCTCGTCGTGACCCTCGTCTGCAACTCCGGGGTCGGCTTCGCCTACGGGGCGATGCCGGCGCTCATCATGGGCGCCGTGCCCCAGTCGGAGACCGCGTCGGCCAACAGCTTCAACACACTGATGCGCTCGATCGGCAGCTCCGTCTCGGCCGCCGTGATCGGCGTGGTCCTGGCCCAGCTCACCACCGACTTCGGCGGCTACGCGCTGCCCTCCGAGTCCGGTTTCCGCACCGCCATGCTGATCGGCTGCGGGGTGGGCCTCGTGGCCGCCGTCGTCGCCGCCGTCATCCCCGTCGCGGCCACCGCCCCGCGCCCGAGCGCCACGCCCGACGCCGCCCCGGAGGACGCCGTCGAGGCCAAGGCGTAGGGGCACCCGGCTTCCCACGGCGCGTCACCTCCCGTCCTGCGCCTGCCCGTACGCGCTGGTCCACCGCTCCCCGCGCCCGTCCGCACGCACGTACGGACGGGCGCGGGCCCCGGGGGCCTCGGGAGGCGACGGCCGAGGTGGCGGGCGTTTCCGGGCGGGCGGTGGAGGCGAAGAGGAAGGGGCGCGCTCCACCCTCGCGGACCGGGAGCGCTAGTCTGCGCGCGAGATGACCGATTTCGCTGACGAGGCCCGCTCCCGCACCGCCCGGCTCCTGCGCATGGCCGCGCCGGGCGACGACCGGGACGGCATCATCGAGTACGCCACGACGACCCCCGACCCGCCCCTGATGGGCCGGCACGGAATCCGCACGACCGGCTGCGCGCGCTGCCGGCGCACCATGTGGCTCCAACGCGACCTCTGGGTGTGCGCCTCCTGCGGCTGGGTGCGCGAGGAGGGCGACCGGCAGGGGGAGGCGGGGGCGGTGTGACGGGGCCGGGTGCCGGGCACGCGGGGCCCCGCCCGGGTCCGATCGGTCCGGGGCGCGGTCAGTGGCCCTCGGGGTGGCCGTGGCGCACTTGCTGACGCAGTTCCTTCTCCACGTCGTGACGGTTCAGCCCCTGGTCCTTCGCCCAGTCGGTGACGGCGAGCTGCACCTCGGCCGAGGCGTTGAACCACACGCGGCGCTGCCGCTGAAGCTCCTCGCCCTCAAGGTGTTCCAGCCTCCGCCCCTCGTCGTCGGCCGACTTCTGCAGCGTGATCAAGTACTCGGGTAGGTCCACGGCGGCACCCTAGGGCCGGCCCGGCGGGCGCGCGCGACGCGGCGGGGGGACGCTGAGCCGCGCGGGGGACAGGGTCACCCCGCTGGCGGGCGCGGCCCCGGCCCGCGCGAGCGCCTCGCCCCCACCGCGGGGCCGGGCGCCGCCGACCGCCGCGGGGCGGGTGCCTCGCGCGGCGCGCACCCGGACACCACGCGCGCGAACGCGGCAGGCCCCCGGAGTCCCGTACGCGGTGGCGACACCGCCGCCGTGCCCGTGGAAGCGTGTCCCGACTCCCCTGCTCACAGCGCGGGTTGAGCGAGGTGCCCCCTTCCGGCGCGCCGTACGGGGTGTGGCCGGGCGGGTACCCGTCCACACCCGCCGTCCCGGTCCCTAGGGGCGTCGGCCCGTCACCACCGTCGCGTACAGCTCCTCGGACACGGCGACGGCGGGGAGCAGGCCCGCCGCGCCGAGGACGCCGAGAGCCGTGTCCGCCTGGCGTTCGCTCGTCTCGACGAGGAGGTGGCCGCCCGGGGCCAGCCAGGCCGCGGCCCGCGCGGCCACCCGGCGCAGGAGGTCCAGGCCGTCGGCGCCGCCGTCCAGCGCGACCCGGGGTTCGTGTACCCGCGCCTCGGCCGGCAGCAGGGCCAGCTCGCCGGAGGGCACGTACGGGACGTTCGCGGTGAGGACGTCGATCCGGCCGCGCAGTGCGCCCGGCACCGCGTCGAAGAGGTCGCCCTCGTGGACGGTGCCGCCCACCCCCGCCACATTGCGGCGCGCGTAGACGAGGGCGCCCGGGTCCACGTCCGCGGAGTGCAGGACGCAGCCGGGCCCCAGCGCCGTGGCCAGCGCCAGGCCCACCGCTCCGGAACCGCAGCACAGGTCGAGGACCACGGCGGGACGCGGGGCGAGCTCCAGCGCCCGGTCGACCAGGAACTCGGTGCGGCGGCGCGGGACGAAGACCCCCGGGCCCACCTCGACGCGTACGCCGTGGAACCGGGCGTGGCCCACGACGTGTTCGAGGGGCTCACCGGCGGCGCGCCGCCGCACGAGCGCGTCCAGGGTGTCCGGACGGTCACCGGCGGACGCGAGCAGCAGCCGCGCCTCGTCCTCGGCGAAGACGCAGCCGGCCGCGCGCAGACGGCTCACGACCAGGGGAAAGGCAGGGGGAGTGGGGGCTACGGACATGAGGGAGACCTCCCGGGATCACTGGATCACCTGAAGAGGGCGTTCCCGGTCCTCACCGCCGGGCGGCGCGGGCCGCCGGGGTACGAGGAGGGAGCGCCCGTCCGGTGCTGACGGAAATCGGACTCACCTCCTCGGCCGTGGGCGGACGTGCGCCCGACACCCTACGGCATCCCCGGCCGCCCCGGTCCGCCCATCGTGTCCGGCACGCTGCGCACCGGGGTGCCCCACACCCGGACCACCTCGTAGTCCGTGAACTCCTGCACCAGCCGGTACGCCGGTCCCGGGCGCGGGCCCCGGCGCTCGGCGGCCAGGAAGCGCTCCGCCTCGCCCCGGTCGTGCCGGGGGGTACCGCACAGCTGCCAGGACTGCCCGTTCCACACCTCGGGCAGCCAGCGCTCCCTGGCCCGGGGGCGCTCCTCGCGCAGCCCGTAGCGCGAGACCACCGGCACCTGATGCTCCTCGCCGCCGCGCGGACCGGCGGGCGCACCGCCGTAGCGGCCACGGCGGGCCGAACGGCGACGGGTCTCGCACAGCAGGCACCCGTCCACGGCGCTCTCGTCGACCGGCCCGTTGGGGTGCTCGGCGCAGCGCGTCGTCGGGGCGGGGCCCTCGACGGCGTTCTCCAGCAGTTCGAGGGCGCGCCGGACGTCGGTGGTGATCTCCCGCAACCGGGCGTCGGGCACGTCCTGCCCCAGCTGCTCGCCGTGCTCGCCGAGCAGCCGGAGGGCCCGGCCCAGGGCGGAGAGCTGTGCGTGCTGCATCGTGCGGTGCTCCTCGTGCGGAGGGGGCGGAGAAACGTCGGCGTACCCGGGACACCACGTGGGGCACACGGGTACGCCCGTATTGTCGTACATCCGGGAGCCGCCGTGCGCGGGCCCCCGTCGCCGGGCGGGCTCGGAGCACGGGGACGAGCGGGCGGGCGCCACGACGGCGGGGGGGGGGGGGGGGCCCCGCGGGGCGCCCCCCGGGGCCCCCCCCGCCCCCGCCCCGGGGGGGGCGGGGGCCGGGGCGCGCCCCCCCCCGCGGGGCCGGGGGGCGGCCCGCGGGGGGCGGGGGGGGGGGGCCCCGGCGCGCCGCCGCCCCCCCCCCCCCCCCCGCCCGGGGTTCTCCCGCGCTCAGGTCGCGGGGGCCTCGCCGGCCTCCGGGGCCGGCGTCTCCTGCTGCGCCTGCTTGACCCGCTTGCCCCGCTGGGCGACCACCGTGAGCGTCGCGGCGGCCCCGCCGATGAGGGCGGCGGGCACCATCCAGTGCCGGTTCAGGGCGTGGCCCAGCTTGTGGTCGAGCGAGTAGCGGCCCGGACCGGCCACGGAGAGCGCGGCGGCGGCGAAACCGAGGAACGCCGGGTACTCGTAGCCGCCGCCCTGGGCGAAGAAACCGTTGGGGGAGTGCACCGCCGCGGCCCCCGCCATCGTGCCGGCCGCGGCCGCGCCCGCCGCCGGGGTCGCGAGGCCCACGGCCAGCAGCGCGCCGCCGCCCGCCTCGCCCAGTCCGGCGGCCAGCGCGTTGAGCTTGCCGGGCGCGTACCCCATGGCCTCCATGGCCTGGCCGGTCGCGTCGAGACCGCCGCCGCCGAACCAGCCGAACAGCTTCTGCGAACCGTGCGCGGCGAGTACCCCGCCGGTGCCCAGTCGCAGCAGGAGCAGCCCCAGGTCACGCCGCTTGGCGCCCCGGTCGAAACCCTTCACGTGACACTTCACGTGTGTCTCCTCGTCATCGAAATGGCCTTGGCAGTGACACCCGCCCCGGGCGCGCACCCGGATGTCCTCCCCCGACCACGGTCCGCCTTCGCACCGCCGCGCACCCGGCCACGACGGCCGAACGGGTGATGATCAAGAGGCTACGCCCCTCCCGTCCCGCGCGTACCGGAACACCGGTCCGGGCAGAGCGGTCAGTCGCGCGGGATGCGCACCGCCGTCCCCGCGACGCGGACGCGCGCGTCGCCCTGCCGCAGGGACACCGTCACGGTTCCTGGCCGTCCCAGGTCCTCGCCCTGGCGCAGGGTGAGTTCGGCGTCCCCCTCCACCCGGCCCAGCGCCCGCAGATACGCCCCGAACGCGGCCGAGGCCGCCCCCGTCACCGGGTCCTCGACGACCCCGCCGACCGGGAAGGGGTCCCGGGTGTGGAACACCCCGGTGCGCGGGTCGCGCCACACCAGATGCACCGTCGTCAGGTCGAGGCGCAGCATCAGCGCGCGCAGCCGCCCGAAGTCGTAGTCCAGGTCGGCGAGCCGCTCGCGGGTCGCGGCGCCCAGGACGAGGTGGCGGGCGCCGGCGTAGGCGATCCGGGGTGGGAAGGCCGGGTCCAGGTCGGCGGCGGGCCAGCCGAGCGCGGCCAGCGCCTCCGCGAGATCGGCGCGGTCCACCTCCTCGACCGCCGGTTCGACGCTGGTGAGGGTGGCGCGCAGATCGCCGCCCACCGTGTCGACGGCGACCGGTACCGGGCCGGCCTGGGTGAGGAAGAGGAAATCGCCCGCGCCGTCCCGCTCGGCGAGCGCCACGGCGGTCGCGACGGTGGCGTGGCCGCAGAAGGGGACCTCGGCCCGGGGGCTGAAATACCGCACCGTGTGCGTGCGCGCCGGGTGCCCGGCGGGCGGCTCGGTGACGAAGGCGGTCTCGCTGTAGCCGAGTTCGGCCGCGATGGCGAGCCGCCGGCCGTCGTCCAGCCCGGCGGCGTCCAGGACGACCCCGGCCGGGTTCCCGGCGGCGGGCTCCGAGGTGAAGGCGGCGTAGCGGGCGATCTGTGTCATGCCGGGTGCAACCGGGGGCCCCGGTGCCGCATTCCCCGCCGCCGCGAACGCGGTGGCGAGGGAGTGTGCGGACGCCCGGGGCCCCTTCCGTCCCGTCCGCCGGACGGCGCGGACGCCCCGGGGCGTCCCTCGGGCCGGCTGCCGGGTCAGTGGCAGTTCTGCTGGCCGTTGCCCGTCTTCCCCCACGAGCAGGAGTCGCGCGGCGAACCGGTGGGCGTGAGCAGCCGGGCCTTGTCCCCCGTGTTGTTCCAGACGTAGGAGCCGCGGTTCCAGTACACCGTCCCGGGAACGTTCTTGCCCTTGCCGGTCCTGACCTTCACCGTCTTGCCGGCGCCGATCCGGTAGCTGCCGAAGGTGTAGGTGTAGCCGGTGTTGTCCTTCAGCTTGTAGCCCTTGAGCTGCACCGCCGACTTCGTGTTGTTGTGGATGTTGACCCACTCGGCGTTCAGCGAGGCGTTGCTGCGGGTGTCCTTGCCCGGACTGTCGAACTGCACCAGCCCGATGTGCAGCCCACTCTGGTGCGCGGCCTCGGCGGGCGCGGCGGTGAGCAGGGCGCCGGCGGCGGCGAGGGCGAGGGCCGTGATGCGTATGCGCAAGTTGTGCTCCGTGTGTGCGTGTTCGGTGAAGAAGGGCTGATTATATGCCCAAGGAAACGCTGTGCGGGGGGAGTTGTCCTTTTCCGGCGCCGACCGGGCGGGATTCCCGTGGTGGGCGGTTCGTCCCCGCGCTCCGGCCGGGGTGCCGCTCCGCGAGATTCATTCGGTGGACATGCCGAGGCCGCGTGGCGGACGGGACCTCGTCCCCGGCGGCCCGTCAGATACTCCTCATGACTACCGCCCCGGAACTCCGTACCCTCGCCCGTCAGTTCGGCCGGCGCCGGTTCCTCACCGTGACGGGGGCCGCCGCCGCGCTGGCCTTCGCGACCAACCTGCCGGCCGCCGGTTCGGCCGCCGCCGCGGCGCTGGACCCGGCGAAGATCGCGAAGGACCCGTTCACGCTCGGAGTGGCCTCGGGGGACCCGCTGCCCGGCTCCGTGCTGCTGTGGACGCGGCTCGCGCCCAGCCCGTACGAGAGCGACGGCGGGCTGCCCCCTTCCCGGGTCACCGTGCGCTGGGAACTCGCGTACGACAGCCGCTTCACCCGGATCGCGAAGAAGGGGAGCGCCGTCGCCCACCCCGAGTTCCAGCACTCCGTGCACGTCGAGGCGAAGGGCCTGGACGCCGACCGCGTCTACTACTACCGCTTCCGCGCCGGCCAGTGGATCAGCGGCACCGGCCGCACCCGCACCGCCCCCGCGAACAACGCGCGACTCACCGAGATGCGCCTGGCCGCCGTGTCCTGCCAGGCGTACCACGACGGCTACTACACGGCGTACGGGCACCTCGCGAAGGAGGACCTCGACGTGGTCTTCCACCTCGGCGACTACCTGTACGAGTACGCCGTCACCGCCGTCGGCGGCAACCGCAAGTACACCGACCGCAGGCTGCCCGCGCACTACAACCGGGAGACGGTCACCCTCGACGACTACCGGCTGCGCTACGGCCTGTACAAGTCCGACCCGGACCTGATCGCCGCGCACGCCGCGCACCCCTTCGTCGTCACGTGGGACGACCACGAGACGGAGAACAACTACGCCGGCGACACCCCCGAGAACGACGTCCCGCCGGAGGAGTTCCTGCTGCGCCGGGCCGCCGCCTACCGCGCGTACTGGGAGCACCAGCCGCTGCGCCTGCCGCAGCAGCCCGAGGGCGCCGACATGACGCTGTACCGGCGCAGGCACTACGGGCGGCTCGCGCAGTTCGACATCCTCGACACCCGCCAGTACCGCAGCGACCAGGCGTACGGCGACGGCTGGCAGGTCCCCGGACCGGAGTCCGAGGACCCGGCGCGCACCCTGACCGGGGCGACCCAGGAGCGCTGGCTCATCGACGGGTGGCGCGACTCGAAGGCCACCTGGAACGTCGTGCCGCAGCAGGTCACCTTCGCGCAGCGCAAGGACCGCGCGACGCCCGGCCACAAGCTGTCCATGGACTCCTGGGACGGCTACCCCGCCTCCCGGCAGCGCCTCCTGGACGGCTGGCGCTCCACCGGCAAGGACAACCTCATGGTCCTCACCGGCGACGTCCACGTGCACTACGGCTTCGACATCAAGGCCGACTTCGACGACCCGGCCTCGAAGACCCTCGGCACCGAGATCGTCACCAGCTCGATCACCAGCGGCGGCGACGGCTCCGACAGACCCGCCAACTGGGACACGTACATGGCGGCCAACCCGCACCTGAAGTTCTACAACGGGCGGCGCGGCTACGCCCTCGTGACCCTCGGCCAGGACGCGGCCCGCGCCGAGTGGAAGACGGTGCCGGCCGTCACCACCCCCGGCGCGCCGCTGACCACCGCCGGCACCTTCGTCACCGAGGCCGGGAACCCCGGACTCAAGCCCGCCTGAGCCAGGGGGCACCGGAGGACGTCCTGCGCGGCGGACGTCCTCCGGTGCTCTCGCGCCGTGTCGTGGCGTACGTCCTCCGGTGCTCTCGCGCCGCCGTGTCCCGGCGTACGTCCACCGGTGCTGTCAGGCCCTCTCGTAGCGCACGCCCACCTGTTCCCGCACCCGGTCCAGCGTGCGCATGACCGCGAGCGTGCCCTCCAGCGGTACGAGCGGCGACTCCTTCTCGCCCGCCCGCAGGCACCGCATGACCTCGGCGGCCTCCGGGACGTAGCCCGTGCCGCCCTCCTCGGCCGAGGCCAGGAACTCCGACGGCTCGGCGCCCGCGCGGTGCAGCACGAAGCTCTCCGGCGCGTGGAAACCGCGCGGGATCTCGACGCGGCCGTGCGAACCGACCACCGTCGCGCCCGTCCCGCTCGCCCCCGTCACCCCGCAGTGCAGCAGCGCGTGGGCGCCGCCCTCCCAGGACAGGAGCATCCCGGTCTGGAGGTCCACGCCCCGGTCCGAGAGCAGGGCCGTCGCCCGCACCCCGGAGGGCTCGCCCAGCAGCAGGTGCGCGAAGGACACCGGGTACACCCCGAGGTCGAGCAGCGCCCCGCCGCCCTGCGCCGGGTCCACCAGCCGGTGCCGGGGCGGGAACTCGCCGCCCAGCGCGAAGTCGGCCTGCACCGCCCGCACCGTGCCGATCGCCCCGTCCCGCACGAGTCCCACGAGGCGGCGCACCAGCGGATGGACGTACGTCCACATCGCCTCCATCAGGAACAGCCCGCGCTCCCGTGCCAGGTCCACGAGTTCCACCGCCTGCCGCGAGTCGAGCGTGAACGCCTTCTCGCACAGCACGGCCCGGCCGCCCTCCAGGCACAGGCCCGCCGCCTCCCGGTGCGCGGAGTGCGGGGTCGCCACGTACACCACGTCGACCTCCTCGTCGGCGGCGAGCGCCGCCCAGGAGCCGTGCGCGCGCGGTATCCCGAAGCGGTCCGCGAAGGCCCGCGCCGCCTGCGGGGTGCGGGAACCGACCGCCACCACCTCGGCGTCCGGCATCGTCAGCAGATCGGCCGTGAAGGCCGCCGCGATCCCGCCCGTCGCCAGTACACCCCAGCGCACGCGCCCGTCCCGCCCGCGTTTCGCCGTCATCTCGTCACCAGTCCCTCGGCACGGGCGGACACCACCGCCTCCGGCTACCGGCGAGTACGCCCTCGGGCCCGCCGCCGCGGAGTGAAACGGCTCGTCACAGCCCTCCTCGAACGGTCTTCACCACCCCGTCCGAGCTGAGAGCATAGGTAACCGATTCCACCAAGGGGAGAGGCGAAATGCCCAAGCGCGCCCAGGGCACGCGACAGGACCGTACCGACCGACCGATACCCAAGGCCGCAGCGTCGCCCCCGGGGCTTCCCGCCCAGCGCCGCGCCGGCCTGCTCGTCACCCTCGTCCTGGGCGGACTGACGGCCGTGCCGCCGCTGTCCATGGACATGTACCTCCCCGCCCTGCCGAAGGTCACCGAGGCGCTCGACTCGCCCGCGGCGACCGTGCAGTTGACGCTCACGGCCTGCCTCACCGGGATGGCCCTCGGGCAACTCGTCGTCGGTCCCATGAGCGACCGGTGGGGGCGGCGCAGGCCGCTGCTCGCCGGGCTGGTCGTCTACGTGGCCGCCACCGCCGTGTGCGCCTTCGCGCCCGACGTCGGCCTGCTCATCGGCTTCCGGCTCCTCCAGGGCCTGGCCGGGGCCGCCGGCATCGTCATCGCCCGCGCCGTCGTGCGCGACCTGTACGACGGCCTGGAGATGGCCCGCTTCTTCTCCACCCTCATGCTGATCTCCGGCGTCGCGCCGATCGTCGCCCCGCTCATCGGCGGACAGGTGCTGCGGTTCACCGACTGGCGCGGGATCTTCGTCGTCCTGACCGTCGTCGGGGCCCTGCTGACCCTCGTGGTGCTGCGCCGCCTGCCCGAGACCCTGGCCCCCGCCGACCGGCACACCGGCGGCACCCGCGAGGCGCTGGGCACCATGCGCGGGCTGCTCGCCGACCGCGTCTTCACCGGGTACGTCCTCGTCGGCGGCTTCACCTTCGCCGCGCTGTTCGCCTACGTGAGCGCCTCGCCGTTCGTGATGCAGGAGATCTACGGGGCCTCCCCGCAGACCTTCAGCCTGCTGTTCGGCGTCAACTCGGTGGGGCTGATCGTCGTCGGCCAGATCAACGGACGTGTCCTGGTCGGCCGGGTCAGCCTGGAGAAGGCCGGGGCCGTCGGCCTCGCCCTGATCACCGCCGCCGCGCTCGCCCTGCTCCTGATGACCTCCGGACTCTTCGGCACGGTGGGCCTCGTGCCGGTCGCCGTGGGACTCTTCGTCCTGATGTCCTCGATGAGCCTCGTGCTGCCCAACGCCCAGACCCTGGCCCTGCAACGCGCCCCGCACGCCGCCGGTTCCGCCTCCGCGCTCATCGGCACCTCCTCGTTCCTCATCGGCGCCGTCGCCTCCCCGCTCGTCGGGATCGCCGGCGAGCACACCGCCGTACCGATGGCCGTCGTGCAGCTCACGAGCGTGCTGATCGCCCTCGGCTGCTTCCTGACGCTGTGCCGGACCGGCGCCACGCGCCCGCCCGCCGGGGTGCGCACCGAGATCCTCCCGGCCCCCGCACACGAGGCGCGGCCCCGTCCGGTGGAAGGGGTGAGCGAGGACTGAACATCCCGCGACTGCGGTACGGCAGCCCCGCACGCGCCGGACTCGACCCGCAGGAGACGAACCTCCTCGTCCAGGAGGCGCGGGCCCTCACCGAGGGCCCGCGCCCCTGGTGCGCGGGGCTCGTCGTGCTGGCCGGACGCGGGCCCGTCGTCGCCGTGGAGGCGGCGGCGGGCTGGGCGCTGCGCTACCGCGGCTGGGACGAGGAACGCGGCGGGCCGGTCGAACTGCCGCGCGCCGAACGGGTCGCGGTGACCCCCGCGACCCCCTTCGACCTGGCCTCCCTCACCAAGCTCTTCACCGCCTTCACCACCCTCCAGCAGATCGAACGCGGCACCCTCGGCCTCGACGCCCCCGTCGCGGACCACCTGCCGGACTACCCGGCCGCCGCGCACCACGGCTTCACCGTCCGGCAGTTGCTCACCCACACCACCGGACTGCGGCCCGAACTCCCGCTGTACGACCTGCCGGACCTCGCGGCGCGGATCGAGGCGCTGCGCGTGGAGGAGCCCGTGGCCGAGACCGGCACCCGGATCTACTCCGACCTCAACATGCTGATCCTCCAGCAGCTCCTCGAACGCGTCACCGGACGCCCCCTGGACCGGCTGATCGAGGAGTGCGTCACCCGGCCCCTCGGCATGACCGCGACCCGCTTCGGGCCCGCGCCCGGGGCCGCCGCCACCGAGGACCAGCGCCGCCCCTGGGCCAAGGTGGACCGCGGCCCGCTGCGCGGCGTCGTGCACGACGAGAACGCCTGGGCGCTGGGCGGGGTCGCCGGGCACGCCGGGCTGTTCTCCACCGCCCGCGACCTCGGCGTGTTCTGCCGCACCCTGCTCGGCGGCGGCTCCTACGGCACCGCCCGGGTGCTCGGCGCCGACCACGTCGCCCTCATGCTCGACCTCGGCCTCGGCTTCGAGGTCGACCGGCCCTGGTTCATGGGCGAACTCGCGGGCCCGCACGCCGCCGGGCACACCGGCTTCACCGGCACCTCCCTCGTCGTGGACCGGGCCACCGACACCTTCCTGGTGCTGCTCGCGACCACCGTCCACCCGCGCCGCACCACCCCCGACAGCACCCCGCGCGCCCGCGCCGCGACGCGACTGCGCCGGGCCGTGCGCGGAGCCGGCTGAGGGTCCCGGCGCACCCCGGGCGCCCCCGCGCCCCGGCCGCCGGGGGACCGGCCCGTCCGGCTGCCTAGAATTCCCGGGTGAACCACCCCCTGCCCCCCGCCTCCGCCGCCCCGGCCGACCCCGCGAGCGCCCTGCGCGCCGCGCTCGCCGGGCTGCTCGACGGACTGCCCCCGCGCGGCGCCGCCCAGGCCGTCGAACGGCTCATCGCCACCTACCGGGGCCGCACCCCCACCGACGCCCCCGTCCTGCGCGACCGCTCCGACGTGGCCGCCTACGCCGCGTACCGGATGCCCGCGACCTTCGAGGCGATGAGCGCGGCCCTCGGCGCCCTCGCCGACGCGGCCCCCGGCTGGCGCCCGGCCGGGCACACCGACGTCGGCGGCGGCACCGGAGCCGCCGTCTGGGCGGCCGGGGCGACCTGGGGCGGGCAGCGGCCCGTGACCGTACTGGACTGGGCGCAGCCCGCGCTCGACCTCGGCCGGGAGCTCGCCGCCGCCTCCCCGTTCCCCGCCGTACGCGCCGCCCAGTGGCGCCGCAGCCGGATCGGAGCAGCGCTCACCGTCGAGAGCAGTGATCTCGTCACCGTGTCCTACGTGCTCGGCGAACTCACCGAGGCCGACCGCGCCGCCGTCGTGGACGCGGCGGCGGCAGCCGTCACCACCGGGGCCGTCGTGATCACCGAGCCCGGCACCCCGGAGGGCTACGCACGCGTCCTCGCCGCCCGCGAACGGCTGCTCGCCACCGGATTCCACGTCGCCGCGCCCTGCCCGCACGACGCGCCCTGCCCCATAGCGCCGGGCACCGACTGGTGCCACTTCTCCGCGCGGGTCGCCCGTTCCTCCCTGCACCGCCAGGTCAAGGGCGGCTCCCTCCCGTACGAGGACGAGAAGTTCAGCTACGTCGCCGCCACCCGCTTCACGCCGCGGCGGGCCCCCGCCCGCGTCCTGCGCCGCCCCCAGATCCGCAAGGGGCAGGTCCTCCTGGAGTTGTGCGAACCCGGGGGGATGCTGCGCCGCGCGACCGTCACCAAACGCCAGGGCCCGCTCTACAAGGACGCGAGGAACGCCGACTGGGGCGACCCCTGGCCCCGGTGAGCCCCCGGACGAGGCCCCCGGTGCGCCCCGCCGCGCCCCCGGTGACCCCCGGGTGACCACCGGTGCGCGGGGTCCGCGGACCGGACCGGAGTCCGCCGCTTCGGCGAAGGGTGGCACCATGGAGCGCACCAGGACGACGTGAGGGGATTGATGGGCGCAGCGTTCGGCCGACGGTCAGACGGGCAGAGCCGGTTCTCCCAGTGGTGGCAGCGGGGAGCGAGGCACCGGCCCGAGCAGGACCAGGGAGACGGGGAACGCACCGCCCTGCTGCTCGCCGCCGCGGCGGCGGGACTGCCCCTGGCCCCCGCCGCCCACCCCGACGGCTACCGCTGCTCCTGCGACCGTGTGGGATGCCCCACACCGGGCCGGCATCCCGTGTCCTTCGCCTGGCAGACCCAGTCGACGCACGACCGCGCCCAGGTCGAACGCTGGGCGGCGCACGCCCCCGAGGCCAACTTCATCACCGCCACCGGCATGGTCCACGACGTCCTCGACGTGCCCTACGGCACCGGGGAGCAGGCCCTGCGCCGGCTGCGGGAGAACGGCGTCGAGGTCGGCCCGGTCGCGGTCAGCGACGACGGCCGCATGCTGTTCTTCACCACGACCCGGGGCACCCCCGAGGACGAGGACGAGTGGTGGCCCTGCGAACTGGACTGCCATCCCGAGACGATGGACGAGCACCCCGGCCTGCGCTGGCACTGCCGCGGCAGCTACGTCCTCGTCCCGCCCGCCCGGCTCCCCGGTGAGCCCGGACTCGGTGTGTCCTGGCTGCGCGGCCCCGAACACCCCCTGGTCGACCCGCTCAGCCTGCTGGACGCGCTGACCGACGCCGTGGCCGTCGCCGCCGGCGGGGCGAACGGCGAGGCCGACACGGCGAGCTGGCCGCACGGCGGACGGTGACCTGAGAGGCGGCCCCCGCCGGCCCGGCGCCCCGGGGCCGCCCGCTCGCCCTCAGCCGCCCTGCGCCCCGGTCACGCCCTGGAGCCGGTTCAGGAAGACCGCCGGCCCCGACTTCGGCACCACGACCGCCTCGTTGGAGGTGTACTCCAGCGTGTAGGACCGCTTCACCGCGCCCTTCAGCAACGGCTTGACCCCGGTGGGCAGCGTGATCCGCACGCCGGGTGCGGCGGTGCGCCGCTCGTAGTGCCGGGAGGCGAAGAACACGAGCCTCCCGCCGTCCTTCGTGCGCAGCGCCCACGGCCGGTACGCCCCGCCGGCCGCCGCCTCGTCGGCGTACTGCGTCGTCCAGCCCGGCCGGTTCGCGGCCTTCTCGCGGTCCGCGCGCCAGCGCGTCGTGTGCTGACCGGGCGCGAACCGCCCGCCCCGGCCGTCCTTGAGGTACTGGACGTAGCGCGCGCTCAGGTCGCCGGGCGGGGCGGGCACCGGGTGGCCCGCGCCGTCCTCGCGCAGGGCGGGGATCTCGTCGGGCGTCAGGATCGACAGGTAGGTGGCGCGCCAGGCCGCCTCCGGGCCCGAGCGGGTGAACACGAAGAACCAGCGGGTGTCCTGGCCCGCCACCCCGTCCCGGTCCCGGTTGGTGTCCGTGTCGGCGACGAACCAGCGCGGCCAGCCCCGCTGCCGGGGGATCAGGTAGCGCACGTCGGACACTTCGAGGGGGACCGCCTCCGGCGCTCCCCCGGGGTGCCCGGCGCGCCGGCTGCGCAGGCCGTCCTGGGTGATCGCACCGAAGGGACCCGCGAGCACGTCCTCGTCGAGCGCCGGATCGAGGGCGCGCGCCGCCGCGTTGTACGCGCCGGTGAACTCCTTGAGCGCCCGCGCGGCCTCGGCCCGCGTCGCCGTCGGGACGAAGGCGTCCTCGCCGTGCACGGTGACACAGCCGCTCGCCGTCAGCGCGAGCGTCAGCAGGGCCGCGCCCGTCGCGGCGCGCCGGCCCCGGCGAAGCCCCCTCGCCCGCCCGCCCGCACCGTCAGGCCGAGACCCCGGGACCCGCCTCGCCGGCCCGCTCTTCGGCAGCGCGCTCATGAGTTTCCTTCACCCTCCCCGCAGTGCTGTTCTGGCCGCGCCCGAACCCTACCGGGGCGAAGAAGAACAGGAGGACCGGTACGAGGTACAGCGCCCACACCGTGACCTGGAGGACGGTCGGGTCGGGCTGGAAGTTGAACACGCCCTTCAGCAGCGTCCCGTACCAGCTGTCCGGCGGGATCGCGCCGCTGATGTCGAAGGCGAGGTGCGTGAGGCCCGGCAGCGCGTCGGCCTCCTGGAGGTCGTGGAAGCCGTAGGCGAGCACCCCGGCCGCCACCACGACCAGCATTCCGCCGGTCCAGGTGAAGAACTTCGCGAGGTCGATGCGGACCGCGCCCCGGTAGAACAGCCAGCCGAGCAGGACGGCGGTGGCGAGGCCCAGCACCACCCCGATCAGCGGCCCGTGCGTCCCGTCGCCGGAGGCGCGCACCGAGGCCCACACGAACAGCGCGGTCTCCAGCCCCTCCCGGCCCACCGCGAGGAAGGCCGTCAGGACCAGCGCGCCGGTGCCCATGACGAGCGCCTGGTCGAGTTTCCCGTGCAGTTCGGACCTCAGGTGCCGGGCGGTGCGCCGCATCCAGAACACCATCCAGGTCACGAGGCCCACCGCGAGGACCGACAGCGAACCGCCCAGCCCCTCCTGCGCCTCGAAGGTCAGCTCGCGGGAACCGAAGGTCAGCGCGCAGCCGAAGCCGAGCGCGAGGAGGACCGCGACGGCGATCCCGGTCCAGACCGGCCGCAGGGCGTCCCTGCGGCCGGTCTGGACGAGGTACGCGACGAGGATGCAGACGACGAGGCTCGCTTCGAGCCCTTCGCGCAGCCCGATGAGGTAGTTGGCGAACATGGCGTCCTCAGGAGGAGTCGGTGGACCGGGGGGAGGGCCGGCCGGAGAACAGCGTGCTGCCCCACCAGTCCCGCGCGTCCCGCACCCCGGGCGGGATCGCGAACAGCGCCGAACCCACGTGCTGGATGTACTCGTTGAGCGCGTCGTGGCGCGCGAGCGCCCGCTGCACGGGCACGAAGCCGGTGCGCGGGTCGCGCTGGTAGGCGAGGAAGAACAGGCCCGCGTCCAGCCGGCCGAGCCCGTCGGTACCGTCCGTGAAGGAGTAGCCGCGGCGCAGGATGCGGTGCCCGCCGTGCGCGTCCGGGTGCGCGAGACGCACGTGCGCGCTGGGCTTCATCGCCTTCAGGAACGGCGCGTCCCGCTCCTTCGACTTCCCCGCCGGGGCGCCCTCCCGCTTGTCGCGGCCGAACACGTCCTCCTGCTCGGTGAGCGAAGTGCGGTCCCACACCTCGATGTTCATGCGGATACGGCGCGCCACGAGGTACGAGCCCCCGGCCATCCACGCGGGACCGTCCTGCGCGCCGGCCCATACGTGCTCGTCCAGGGCCGCGGCGTCCTCGCCCGAGACGTTGCTCGTGCCGTCCTTGAAACCGAACAGGTTGCGCGGGGTCTGCGCGCCCGGCGTCGTCGAGGAGGTCTTGCCGAAACCGAGCTGGGACCAGCGCACCGCGACCGTGCCGAAGCCGATCCGCGCGAGGTTGCGGATCGCGTGCACCGCGACCTGCGGGTCGTCGGCGCAGGCCTGCACGCACAGGTCGCCGCCGCCACGGGCCCGCTCCAGGTGGTCGCCGGGGAAGGCGGGCAGCTCCTGGAGCGCGTCCGGGCGGCGCCCCGACAGGCCGAAGCGGGAGAACAGCGAGGGGCCGACGCCGAAGGTCAGGGTGAGCCGCGAGGGCGCGAGGCCGACGGCCTCACCGGTGTCGTCGGGCGGGGCCTCGGGCAGCCCGAAGGCGCCCTCGCCGACCGGGTGCCCGGCCGTCATCCTGGCCGCCGCCCGCGTCCACTCCTTGAGCAGCGCGACCAGTTCGGCGCGGTCCCGCGTCGTCACGTCGAAGGCCGCGAAGTGCAGCCGGTCCTGCACGGCCGTCGCGATGCCCGCCTGGTGCGCGCCGTAGAAGGGCACGGCCGTCGTGCCCGTGTCCCGCGGCGTCGAGCCCAGCGCCGCCGCCGTCCCGCCGGCCGCCGCCGCGCCCAGCACGAGGCCCGCGCCACCCCAGCCCAGCAGGGACCGGCGCGAGGTCCCCGGCCCGGCGGGCGCCTCGGCACCCTCCGGGACCGGCGCGGGCTCCTCACCCGTGCCCGCCGCCGTGTTCCGCGGCTCCCCGCTCACGCCTGTCACTTCCCGACGACGGCCGCGGCGAGCTTCGACAGCGGCTCGGCCAGCGCGTTGACGCCGTCCGAGAGCTTCTTGCGCTGCGCCTTGGTGACCTTGTCGTACGCGGTGAACGCGTAGGAGGCGGGGGAGGGGCGGTAGGCGTCCAGCTCCTCGTCGAGCGCGGCGAACCGCTTGTCGAGGACGGCGGTGAGCCCCGCGTCGTTCTTCGAGGCGACCGGCTTCAGCAGCTCGTACGCCTTCTCCGCGCCCTCGACGTTGGCCTTGAAGTCGACCAAGTCGGTGTGCGAGTAGCGCTCCTCCTCACCGGTCACCTTGCCGGTGGCGACCTCGTCGAGCAGGTCCTTCGCCCCATTGGCCATCGAGGTCGGGGTGATCTCGGCGCGGCCCACCCGCCGCTGCCAGTCCTTCAGGTCGGTGTCGAGCCGCGTGGCGAGCCGCTTCTCGGCGGCGCCGATCCTCCCGTCCTGCCACAGCGCCTTCTCCAGACGGTGCCAGCCGGTCCACTTCTGGCCCTTCTCCAGGCCGTCGGCGCGGGTGTCGGTCTTCGGGTCGATGTCGCCGAAGGACTCCGCGACCGGCTCGGTGCGCTCCCAGCCGATCCGGGAGGGCGCGTACGCCTTCTTGGCCGCCGCGAGGTCCCCGGCGCGCACCGCGTCGGTGAACACCTTGACCTTCGGCAGGGTCTCGTCGGCCTGGTCCTGGGCGTAGTTGCGGTAGTCCAGGACGGCCCGGTCGAGCTTCGGGTCCCGTCCGGCGGCCGGGGCGGCGCCCGTGACGTCGAGCTTCTGCCGTACGCCGTGGCCCTTCATGCCCGGACGGCAGGCGATCTCGTAGGAGCCGGGCTTGATCTCGGCGGTGAGCGTGTAGGAGGTGCCGGGGCCGATGTTCTCCTTCTCGGAGACGATCCGGCCGTCGGGGAAGACGACCTCGACCTCGGTGGCGCGCTCGCCCTTGTTCTGGATCGCGAGGGTGACCTTCCCGGCCTTCGCGGTCTTCGCCGTCGTATCGCAACGGCTGTCCGCCGCCGTCACCTTGATGGCGCCGTCGCCCTCCTTCGCCTCGCTCTTCTCGGTGCAGCCGGTGAGGGCGCCCAGAGCGGTCGCCCCGGCGAGGGCGGTGAGTACGGAGAGACGGAGGGCTCGCATGGGGTGCTCCAGGGACAAGGAGGCGGCGGAGCCGTGAGCGCCGCCGGAGAAGGAGGGTGCCCTGCCGGGCCGGCCCGCGGGGCGGCGACAGACCGGGCCGCCCTGTGAGGCAGCAATAACTTAGCCCAGCCTTACCTATCCAGAATCCCCCCTTCCAGTGATTCACGTCTCATCTCCCGACATGCGGCAAAGATGTGGTCAAGCGGTTCTGCGGGAATCGTCAAGAGGCGCCTCGGGCGCGGCGATTGGGACCGCGCCCGCCCCTCGTGCACGAGCCCGCGCCGCGCCGCCCGTCCCTCAGCCGCGTACCGGGAGCACCAGCGGGACGCCGGTCGAGGGGTGCGGCAGGACCTCCACCTCCTGCCGGTACACGCGGGACAGCAGCCCGGGTTCCAGGACCTCGGCCGCCGGGCCGTCCGCCGCCACCCGGCCCTCGTGCAGCACCGCGACCCGGTGCGCGTGGGCCGCCGCGAGCCCGAGGTCGTGCAGCACCACGACGACCGCGTCCCCGGCCGCCGCGCGCTCCCGGCAGACCCGCAGGACGAGTTCCTGGTGGCGCAGGTCCAGCGCCGCCGTCGGCTCGTCCAGCAGGAGCAGCGGGGCGCGCTGGGCCAGCACCCGGGCGAGCGCCACCCGGGCCCGCTCCCCGCCCGACAGGGCCGAGAAGGGCCGCGGCGCGAAAGCGGCCACCTCGGTCGCCGCCATCGCCGCGCGCACCGCCGGCTCGTCCTCGTCCTCACGCGGGGTACCGCTCCAGGGGGCGCGGCCCATCCGCACCACCTCCGCCACCGCGAACGGGAAGGACAGCGCGGCCGACTGCGGCAACACCGCCCGCCGCATCGCCAGTTCGGCCGCCGTCCAGGCGTCGGCCGGCCGGTCGAGGACCAGCACCCGGCCGCCCGTCGCCGCGACGTCCGCCGCGAGCGCGGCGAGCAGCGTCGACTTGCCGGCCCCGTTGGGTCCCACGAGCGCCAGCACCTCGCCGGCGCGTACGGTCAGGTCCACCCCCGAAAGGACGTCCCGGGCGCCCAGCCGGACCCGCAGTCCCTCGGCCGCGGCCACGACCTGCCCGGGGCGCACCGGGCCCGGCACCTCCCGCCGTCCACGCCTCCCGAGGAGACCCCGTCCACGCCTCCCGAGGAGACCCCGTTCGCGCCTCCCGAAGAGGCCCCGTTCGCTCCTGCCCGGCCTCCCGGACAAGCCCGGCCCGCTCATGCCCAGCCTCCCTGCCCGCGACGGGTCCTGCGCAGCAGCCAGAAGAAGAACGGGCTGCCCAGCAGCGCGGTCAGCACGCCGAGCGGAAGCTCCGCCGGAGCCGCCACCGTGCGCGCCGCGAGGTCCGCGCCCACCAGCACCAGGCCGCCGCCCAGCGCACTGCCCGGCACCAGGAAGCGGTGCCCGGGTCCGGCCGCCATCCGCAGCAGGTGCGGCACGAGCAGCCCGACGAAGGTGATGACACCGGACACCGCGACCGCCGCCGCCGTCAGCAGCGCCACGACGAGCACGAGCACGATCCGCAGCCGCTCGACGTCCACCCCCAGGTGCCGCGCGGGCCGTTCCCCGAGGGCCAGCAGGTCCAGCCTGCGGGCGTAGAACGGGGCGAGGGCCAGACCGGCGAGCGCGCACGGCAGCACGGCCAGCACCTTCGGCCAGGTGGCCTGCGCGAGCGAGCCGAGCTGCCAGAAGGTGATCTGGGTGACCTGGGCGCTGTCCGCGAAGAACACGAACAGGCCGATCAGCGCGCCCGCGAAGGCGTTGACGGCGATCCCGGTCAGGATCAGCGTCACCACCTCGGTCCGCCCGCCCGCACGCGAGAGCACGTACACGAGCAGTACGGTCACCAGGCCCGCGACGAAGGCGAAGGCGGTCACCGTCCACGTCCCGAGGAAGGTCAGGCCCAGCGAGATCGAGGCGACCGCGCCGACCGCCGCGCCCGAGGAGACCCCGATGACGCCCGGCTCGGCGAGCGGATTGCCGAACACGCCCTGCATGAGCGCTCCCGCGCAGCCGAGCGAGGCGCCCACCAGCAGCGCGAGCGTCACGCGCGGCAGCCGCACGTTCCACAGCACGCTCTCCCCGACCCGGTCCAGCGCGTGGCCGCCGAGCCCGGCCCGGTGCAGCAGCGAGGACACGAGATCGCCGAGCGGGATGTGGTACGCCCCGGTGCCCGCCGAGAACAGGCACAGCAGGACCAGCCCCACGAGCAGAACGAGCGTCAGGACGCGGGCGCCGCGGTGAGGTCCGGAGCCGGTCCGCTTCCCCGCCGGCCCTCGCGGGGGAACGGGTGCGGCGGGGGAGAGGGTCGGCGTCCCCCCGTCCCGCGCGGGGGCCGGACTCACGAGGACGCCTTCCCGTACAGCTGCTCCACGATCGAGGCGAGCACCTCGTCGGTGCGCGGGCCGTAGTTGAGCAGCACGCCGTCGTCCACCGAGACGACCCTGCGGTCCAGTCCGGCCGGGGTCTCGGCGACCCCGGGGATCTTCAGCAGTCCGTCCACGCCGTCCACCGACTCAAGCCCCTTCGTCATGACGAGGATCGCGTCCGGGGCGGCCTTCGCCAGCGCCTCGCTGGTGATCGCGGTGAAGTCCTTGCGCAGGCCGGACTCCTTGCCCGCGTCCCGCGCCCCGGCCGCCTCCAGCAGCGAACTCGCGCCCGACTCGGCGCCGCCCAGCAGGTACACCGAGGCCGTCCCGCGCAGATAGAGGAAGGCCACGCGCGGCCGGTCCCCGGCCGCCCGGCGTGGTATGCGCTTCCGCACGGCGGCGATCCGGGCGTCGGTGCGCTTCTTGAGGGCCGCGCCCGCGTCCGGCAGGCCGAGCGCCCCGGCCACCTCGTCGATCCGCCGGTCCACGTCGTCCAGCCCCTTCGCGGGGGCGAGGACGACGAGCGGTATCCCCGCGTCCCTGATCTGGGCGATCGCCTCGGTGGGCCCGGTCGTCGTGTCGGCGAGCACCAGCGTCGGCCGCAGCGACAGCACGCTCTCCGCCGAGACGTCGTGCGCCCGCGTCACCACCGGCAGCTTTCCCGCCTGCTCGAAGGTCGCGGTGACGTCCTTGGCCACGACGTGCTCACCGAGGCCGAGAGTGAAGACGAGTTCACTCAGACTCCCGCTGAGCGGGACGATCCGCGAGACGTCCCGGACGGTGACCTCGTGCCCGTCGGCGGAGTGGACCCGGGCGGGCAGCTCTGGCGTGAAGGAGCCCTGGAGGGGCTCGATCCGGTCGGGCCCGGGACGGGCGGCCGAAGCGGTCGTCGCCTTTTTCGCCGGCGTCCCGTCACCCCCGCCGCAACCGGCCAGCGCGAGTACGCCCACGAGCGCGGCGGCGGCCGCCCGGACACCGGCGGCCCTCCGGGTTCGCAACACCACGCGATCAACCATCCTGTCATGCGTTTTCGGCCGGGATCTCACACCGAACCTCGGTGCCCCTCCCGGCAGTTGAGGCAGTCCGGGCGGAGCCGGGACTGATGCGCCCCCGGGGGTTCCCGGGACGGCGGGTATAGCTTAGGTTAGCCTTACCTTATTGACCAGGGCTTTGCCGGGGTGCCCTCCGGCCCCCCTGCCCTGTACACGTTGTGAAGGTGTCATGAAGCCGCTGCCCCGCCCCGCGTGGCGAACCGCCCCGCACTGCGCCGCCCTCGCCGTCCTCACCACGCTCGCGGCGCTGCTGCTGCCCACCACGGGCGCGCAGGCCGCGGAGCGCACGGTGCGCGGCGGACGGCTCGACTGGGGCATCAAGTCCTCCTTCCAGTCCTACGTCACCGGCCCCATTGCGCAAGGGAGTTGGAGTCTTACCGGCGGGGCCGCCACGGTCGGCGGCAGCCAGTTCCGCTTCCACTCCGCGACCGGGACCTACGACCCCGGCTCGGGCGCCCTGCGCGCCGGTTTCTCCGGCGGGGTCCGCTTCCTCGGCCACCGGAAGTCCTCGGGCGCCTACGAACTCGACCTGACGATCAGCCGGCCCACCGTGCGGGTGTCCGGCGGCACGGGCACGCTGTACGCCGACATGACCAGCAAGGCCAGGGGCAGCGGACAGGTCAGCACCCGCAGCCAGGTCCCGCTCGCCTCCCTCGGCCTGTCCGGCATCGACACCCGGGGCGGGGCCGGCACCCTCGGGCTCGCCCGCCTGCCCGCGACCCTCACCGCGCAGGGCGCGAGCGCCTTCGCCGGCTACTACACGGCCGGTACCGCCCTCGACCCCGTCACCCTCTCCGTCGACGTCCTCGCCGAGACGCGTGCGGGCGCGGGCGCGGGGAAGGGGGCCAAGGCCACGCCCACCGCCGAGCCGTCCTCGTCCCCCGGCAAGAAGAAGGACGGCGACCCGGCCGGGGGGAAGCCGAAGGCGAGGTCCGCGCGGATCGAGGACGCGGCCGTCGACTGGGGGGTGCGCAGGACCTTCCGCGAGTACGTCACCGGACCGATCGCCAAGGGCGCCTGGAAACTGGCCTCCGGCGCGCGGGACGGCGGCGCCCTCTTCCGCTTCCCGAAGGGCGAGGGCACGTACGACCCCGGGAAGGGCACCCTCGACGCCGACTTCGCGGGCAGCGTCCGGTTCACGGGTGAGCACGGCCTCGACCTCACCCTGCGCGAGGTCCACGTCGACATCGCGAAGGGCCGGGGCACCCTGCGCGCCACCGTCGACTCCCCGGACCACGCGGCGAGGAAGCTGCCCCTCGTGACCTTCGCGGCGGGCGCGATCGAAACCGGGGCCGGCGGCGGTCTCGCCACCCTCACCGAGGCCCCCGCCCGGCTCACCCCCGAGGGTGCCGAGGCGTTCGGCGGGATGTACCGGCCGGGCACCGCGATGGACCCCGTGTCACTCGCCGTCGCCCTCGACGCGGACGCGAGCCTCCCGCCGCTGCCCGACCTCGGCAGCGACGCCACGCCCTCGCCCGCCGCCGCCCCCGCGACCTCCGCGAGCCCCGGCACCGGGGCCGCCGCGCCCACCGCCTCCTCTTCCTCCGCCACGGCCCTCCCCGTCGGCATCGGCGCCGGCGCGGGTGTGCTGCTGCTCGCGGCGGGCGGCTACTGGCTCGTCCGTCGCCGCCGCACGGCCGCCCCGCAGCCCGAGGCCACCGCCGTGCCGGGCTCCCAGGGCTGAGCGCCGCACGGCGCACGCCCACCCCACCCACCGCAGCCCGCCCACCGGGCGGGCCCACTCCTAGGAGAACCACGACCATGGCAGCCACCAGACGCCGCCGGCCGACCGCGCTCGCGGCGGCCGTCGCGACCGCCGTCACCCTGGGCGCCACCGCCCTCGCCCTGCCGGGCGCCTTCGCCGCCGACGCCTCCTCCGGGCCGCCGGCCTCGATCGGCCTCAAGGACGCCACCCTGGACTGGGGCGTCAAGAAGTCCTTCCGCACCTACCTGCTGTCACCGGTCGCCAACGGAAAGATCACCGTGGGCGACGGCGTACGGCAGGCCGCGGGCAACGGCCCCTTCACCTTCTCCGGCGGCACCGGCACCTACGACACGCAGACGCACGGCACCCGGACCTCCTTCGGCGGCAGCGTCCACTTCGAGGGCCACGAGGGCGTCCTCGACATCACCCTGACCGACGTCAAGGTCACCACGACGACGACCGGCGGCGGCATCTCCGCCGACGTCACGACCGTGAAGGACGGCAAGTCCACCACCGACGACGACGTGGTCCTCGCCGACCTGGCGCTGAGCGGGATACGGCCGGGCGGCGGCGCGGGCGGCGCCATGGTCTACCAGGACATCCCCGCGACCCTCACCGCACGGGGTGCCGCCGCCTTCCAGAACTTCTACAAGGCGGGCGCCGAACTCGACCCCGCGACCCTCTCCGTCACCCCCGAGGCGGCCGGAGGGCCGACCGGGAAGCCCACGGACGACCCGACCTCGAAGCCCACCGGGACGCCGACCGGGAAGCCCACGGACGAGCCCAGCGGGAAGCCCACGCAGGAGCCCACAGGGAAGCCCACGCAGGAGCCCACCGGGAAGCCGACCGAGGCGCCCACCGGTTCGTCCTCGGCCAAGCCCACCGACCCGCCGGGCGGCTCGTCCGCCCCGAGCACCGGCCCCGGCCAGAAGCCCGCCGAGGGCATCACGAAGGGCAGTCTCACCTGGGGCCTGAAGGAATCCTTCCGCTCCTACGTCGAGACCGGCGGCGGCGCCGAACTCGCGGGCGGCGCCCAGGCGAAGAACGGCGTCTACGACTTCCCGTACGCCTCCGGCACCGTGGACCCCGAGGGCGAGCGCGCCGACGTGGCCTTCGGCGGCAGCGTGCGCTTCACCTACCAGGCGCACGGCATCGACATGAGGTTCAGCGACATCAAGATCGACGCGAAGGGCCCGGCCGGCACGCTGACCCTCGACGTGACCACACCTCAGGGCGCCAAGGACGACGTGGAGTTCGCGAAGCTCGACCTGTCCAGGGCCCGCTACACCGCGAAGAACGACCTCGTCGTCCTCGACCGGGTGCCCGCGACCTTCACCGCGGCCGGTGCGGCGGCCTTCGCCAACGACACGACCGGCTCGATGTACAAGGCCGGACAGGCCATCGACCCCGTCACCGTCACCCTCGCGCTCTCCGACGCGGCCGCCCTGCCCACGGGCACCGGCGGCACCGGCACACACGGCGGTACGGGCACGGACGCCGGGACCGGCACGACCGGCGGCACCGGCACCGGCACCGGCTTCGGTACGACCGGCGGCA
The DNA here is from genome assembly GCF_042869355.1 of Streptomyces sp. NPDC007088. NCBI lineage: Bacteria > Bacillati > Actinomycetota > Actinomycetes > Kitasatosporales > Streptomycetaceae > Streptomyces > Streptomyces sp. NPDC007088. The sequence continues at coordinate 459,622 of NZ_JBIAFO010000001.1, read as the reverse complement.
CCGGTACCGGCTTCGGCGCGACCGGCGGCTCCCTCGCCTCGACCGGCTCCGGTCTGCCCGCCGGCCCGCTGCTCGGCGGCGCGGGCGCGGTCGTCGCGGCCGGAGCGGGGGCCGTGTACCTCTCCCGCCGACGCCGTACGGCCCAGTCCTGACCCTCCGGTGTCCCCCGCGCCCGCGGCGCGGGGGACACCGCGCGCGGGCCCGGCGCACGCGAGGAGGAGCGGCGCGTCCGCGCGGTTTCCCGGTGCCGGGCCCGCCCTGTTTCAATGCCGCCATGACCGCACCACGAAGGCCCGAGCCCGACGTCCTGCGCGTCTTCTGCGACGCGAAGGGCGGACACGGAAACGAACTGGGCGTCGTACGCGACGGCTCCGCCGTGCCCTCCCGCGCGCAGCGGCAGGAGTACGCCGCCCAACTGGGCTTCAGTGAAACCGTGTTCGTCGACGACCCGGAGCGCGGTGTGGTCGACATCTACACCCCGGGCGTCCCGCTGCCCTTCGCGGGACACCCGCTGGTCGGCTGCGCCTGGCTGCTGGACCTGCCCGAGCTGCTGCCCGCGGTGGGGCCGGTGGACGCGCGCTTCGACGGCGAGTTCGCGTGGATCACCGCCGACCCGGACTGGGCCGCCGACCGCGTCCCGGTCCGCTACGGCTCGGTCGCCGAGGTCGAGGCGCTGCCCGTCCCCGAACCCGGCCACGGCTGGCAGTACGCCTGGGCCTTCGAGGACGAGGCGGCGGGCCGGGTGCGGGCCCGCGGGTTCCCCGGCCGCGTCGACGAGCGCGGCGCCGGTGGCTCCGGTGGAGCCGGGGCTCGTCGTGGGGGGAGTGGCGAGGACGAGGCGACCGGTTCCGCGGCCCTCGCCCTGAGCCATGCCCTCGGCCGCGCCCTCAACATCACTCAGGGTCGCGGCTCGCAGATCCTCACCGCCCCCGGGCCGGACGGGCGCGTCGAGATCGGCGGCCGGGTGCGGCTGGTGTCCGCCGGAGGCTGGACACAGGCGCCACCATGCGAGTGAACTGACCGTTTCCCTGCGGTACTTCGCGCCGCCGGCATGCGATGAAGGGAGGGCAGCCGGGGCAGTCCCGGGGCTAAGAACCCGAGAGAAGAGAGAACCATGCGCGCACCGCACGCCGGGCACCGCGTCACCGCCGTCCTCGCCGGCGCCCTGATGGCAGGCGCCGCCTTCGCGACTCCGGCCCTCGCGGCCGCTCCGAAGGACGCTCCCGCCACGGGCGTCGTGACCGCCGAGCAGACCAAGGCCGCCTACCCCAAGGGCAAGGTCGTCTCCCGTCTGCCGCTGTCGATCCGCGAGAGGCCGACCACCGACTCCGCCTACCTCGGCAGCTTCGAGCCGGGCACCGTCGTCAGCCTCCGCTGCAAGGTCCACAACCAGAACGTCGACGGCAACGACCTCTGGTACAAGCTGTCGGAGCGCAAGGGCTGGGTCGCCGCCCGCTACGTGAAGAACCTGTCGTACGTCCCGTACTGCAAGTGACCCACCCGCCGTACGCGACACGCTGACCGCGTCGCCGGGCCCACCCAACCGGGCCCCCCCCGCCGGCCCGCCCGGCCGGGGGGGGGCCCGGGGGGGGGGC